>NZ_CM001439.1:600000-777666 GCF_000244955.1 Saccharomonospora marina XMU15
ACGCTTGGTTGGCGGCCAGGCCACCAGCACCGCCCTGCCAACCCTCGTGTGTTTGCCTGGCGATCGCTCCCAGTTGCTCGGCAGAGGACTCCAGGAACTGCCGCAGTCGGGCGACGGCGTGGATTGCTTCTGCCAGCCTGCCGATCCCCTCTCCGCCGACTATCGACTCATATATCTCTGAAGCGCTGATCGGTCGTTCCTCGGCCATGTCAGTTCCTTGCTTTGATGGTCTTGACTGCCGCGCTGGCTACCTGGTGCGTGGCCTTACACGGGTCGAGCACACCGACCTTTCGATCGCCCAGCCAGACCGACACGTCAAGCGTTTCCTGATCGCTTGTTCCAACCCGGACGATGCAGGCACCGTCCGCGCGACGGTCGACCAGGTCGTAGGCCAACGACGGGTAACCACTCGCCGGAGGTGTTTCCTCGAAGAAGGCGTAGTCGTGTCGGTTGTAGTAGAGGGTCGTCAGTCCCCGATCGCTGAGGTTGGGGAACGCAGCCCACATTCCGGGAGTGTTGTCTCCTACGGGTGTCCACATGCAACGAGGCCCCGCCGCCGCGTTGGGGTCTGATCTTGTCTCGAACTCTGTCCCGATGAACGTCCTCACCTGCTCCACGGTCAACGTGTCGCACGGGACTTGCCGGAAGTGGGTGATATCGAGTGGGTGCTCAACCTTCGGGGCACCGTATCCGGGCAATTCCACCGCCGCCGTGGAACTGGTTCGGGGGCTTACCGGGCTGCTGATCCCTCGGGTGGTTTGGGAGCACGCGGTCAGTGCTACCGCGATCGCGAGCGGCAATGCGAAGAGGGCTGACCGCTTCATTCGAACCTGCCGCCCTTAAAGGTCACTCGCTCTACGGCATCGCGTTCTGCCATGGAGTAGGAGCCCAGTGTTTCGCCCAACAATCGAGCCATTCGGTGACAATGTCGCTGCCGCTCCTGCAGTGCCGCGAGGAGCTTCTCGCCAAACGATTTGATCAGCTCGGCGTTGTTCTGACTCGCGTATTCGTTCCCCGGTCCGTTATCGACATCGGCCAGCGCAGCCGCCTGTCCCAGTGCCCAGCTGTAGCTGTCGGCCAGGTCATCCCACTGAACCTGTATCCGCTGCAACTGCTCTGCGCTGAACGCATATCCCCCGCAGGATTCCGAACCTGGCGCGTTCGCCGCCGGCTGGCTGGAGGCATGGTCGGAGGGTTCCGCGTGTGCCTGTCTGGGCGGGGGAACGTAGACGGCTCGATACGGTTCGCTGCTCCCGCGGTTGTCGTTCACCACTTGGCCCCTCCCCAAGTCGTGACTGTCGGCGCTACGCACGGTATTCGACCACGGAGAAGTTAGCACGGTTCCCGCTTTTTCGTCCGTTTTTCGACGATCATTGACCTGATCGTTCGCGAATCTCTGCTGATGAAATAATCGGTTCGAATGCAATTCAAGATCAATAATTTCCGAATTGATTTCATGGGTTGATCGGCGCAGTGCCGGTGGTCTGATCGTCGCAACGTACTGTAGCACGCTACACCGCGTCGGGGTGCGGCACTTCGCGCGGGTAGGCCAGGGTGCCGGTGTCGGCAGCGTCACGCGGGTCACCCGCCCTTCGCCACGGCCCATTAGGCTGGTGAGGACCCTGAACCCAGTGCCGAAAGGGCGGAACCGACGTGTCAGTGCGTGATGGCGCCATTGAGGAGTTACGCGCTGCGGTCGGGCTGCGGATCGCCGACGAGGCGTTGCTGCGCTCGCTCGTCGGCGGGCTCGGCGACGTGGAGGACGTGCTTCGCGAAGTTGTGCGAAGCGACGTGGAAGCCATCAACGAGGCGGCACGCCATCTGGTCGAGGCGGGCGGCAAGCGGTTCCGGCCGATGTTCACCTTGCTGGCGGCAGAGTTCGGCAGCGATGATCGCGGCAGCCGGGATGCGGTGGTCACCGCCGCCGCCGCGGTGGAACTGGTGCACCTGGCGACGCTCTACCACGACGACGTCATGGACGAGGCCACCATGCGTCGCGGCGCACTGAGCGTCAACGCAAGGTGGGACAACACCGTGGCGATCCTGACCGGGGACTACCTGTTCGCGCACGCCTCGCGCCTGGTCGCCGACCTCGGCACCGACGCGGCCCGCATCATCGCCGAGACTTTCGGCGAGTTGGTGACCGGGCAGATGCGTGAGACGGTCGGCCCCGGCATGGGTGAGGACCCTGTCGAGCACTACCTGTCCGTGATCGGTCAGAAGACCGGTTCGTTGATCGCCACCGCAGGCCGGTTCGGCGGCATGCTGTCCGGCGCCGCCGCCGACCACATCGAGGCCCTGCACCGCTTCGGCGAGATCATCGGTACGGCGTTCCAGATCTCCGACGACATCATCGACATCGCGTCCCCTTCGAGCGAACTGGGCAAGTCGCAGGGCACTGACCTGCGTGAAGGGGTGCGCACGTTGCCGATGCTCTACGCGCTGGCCGACGAGCGCTGCGATCCCCGGCTCGCCGAGCTACTCGGTGGTCCCATCACCGACGACGCGACAGTGGCCGAAGCACTCGAACTACTGCGGACTTCTGGTGGTCTGGATCGCGCACACGTCACCCTTTCCGACTACGCTCGGCGCGCGAGGACGGAGCTGGAGGCGTTGCCATCCTCTCCGGCGCGGGACGCCTGCGAGTCGGTGACCGACTACCTCGTGGCACGTACCCACTAGGGAGGACAGCGTCGGGATGTCCATTTTCGGGCAGGTATGGGTGTACAGCGCCGCCGCTTTCGTGCTCGGCGCGCTGCTGTCCTGGCTCTTTCTCGCCCGGCCTGCTCGGCGCAGTGTCCGTGAGCTGCGGCGCAGGCTCGCCCAGTCGCAGTCGGCGCCCCCGGCGCGGCCCGCGCAGCCCGACCGGGGTTATGAGGCGACGACGACCGGCGGTGGCGGCGGTCGCTCGGAGGGCGACCCGGTGGCTGCCATGCCGTCCACCAGGTACATCGAGCCGTTGCCGCAGCCGGGGCAAGGCGAGGTGACACAGCACATCCCCGCGGCCACGAACTGGCCGGAGCAGGACAGCCTGCGGGCTTACCGCTCGCCGGAGCCACCGGCGGTACCGGCCGACCCCTCGTCTGCCGAACCGGCCTTCGACACGACCGCGGCAGCGAGTCTTGGCTCGGTCCTGGAGCCTGAGCCGGCTTCCGGGGAAGAGCCGCCCCGGCAGGAAGGCCACGTACCAGCCGAGCCGGAAGAGCCGCCCGCGCCCGCAAGGGTGGCGAGCCTGTTCCAGCCTGCTTCAGCCGACGACGAGCGCGAGGACTTCGGCGACGGCCTCGACACGGAACAACCTCCCGCGTACGCCTTCGGTGACCGCGATACACCCGCCGACGACGAGGCGCCCGTCGAGCAGACCCAGGTACTTCCGAAGCGGCAACCGAGGCAGGCACTTCGAGGCGGTTTCGAGCCGCCCAAGCCCATCCAGCCGTCGCTTCGTCCGATCGCGAGGCGGGAGCCGGAGAGCGAGGCGGCGGGTGGCCACAGCGGTTCGCTGTTCGAACCCACCGTGGCCCCGAAGGATGCGGCGCCCTCTGCCCGCGAGAAGCAGGAGCCGCAGGAGTCACCTTCTGGACCGTTCGGGCCAGGCTCCGCGATGCCGCGGCCAGGTGGTGGCAGGCCGTCGGACGACTTCACCGTCAAGGCGAGCGTGACGGCACTGCGCTACTGCACCGAGGATTCGCCGCAGTTCTCCCGGATGGTCGCGGAGGTCTGGTTTCGCACGCCCGCCGACGCCGAGCGGGTGGGTTTCCGCCCGCTCGGCTGACGCCGCCCGCTCGGCTGACGCCTCAGCCGACGGTCCAGGTGTCCTTGCCCCGAAGTAGCGCCTGCAGGTCCGGTGCCTTGGCCTGCCTGGCATGTTCGAGTTGCGCTCGGACCTGGTCGTCGTAGGTCGGCCTGGCCACCTGGCGGAAGATGCCGGTCGGGGTGTGGTTGAGGTGCTGGTCCCCGATGCGGGACAGGGCGAAGGCGTACGCGGTGTCGGCGATGGTCGGGTCGTGGACGACGAGGTTGTCCTCCCCGATCTCGGAGACCTTGCCCGCCTCCAGACCTCCCCAGCCGGTCGCGGTGACACCGTACTCACCCTCCGGCCCGAACCGGATGGGTTCGCCCGGCCGCAGCGGGATGATGCGCCGGGATGCCTCATCGCTGTCCTTGAGGACATCGAAAGCGCCGTCGTTGAAGATCGGGCAGTTCTGGTAGATCTCCACCAGCGCCGAACCGCGATGTTGGGCGGCCGCGGTGAGGACCTCGGTGAGTCCCTTGCGGTCGGAGTCCAGCGCGCGGCCGACGAACGTGGCTTCGGCGCCGAGGGCGAGCGAGACCGGGTTGAACGGCGTGTCCAGCGATCCCATCGGGGTTGACTTGGTGACCGTGCCCGGATCGCTGGTGGGGGAGTACTGGCCCTTGGTCAGACCGTAGATCCGGTTGTTGAACAGCAGGATCTTGAGGTTGACGTTGCGCCGCAGCGCGTGGATGAGGTGGTTGCCGCCGATGGAGAGTGCGTCGCCGTCACCGGTGACGACCCAGACCGACAGGTCGGGACGCGTGGTGGCGAGCCCGGTCGCGATGGCGGGCGCGCGGCCGTGGATGGAGTGCATCCCGTAGGTGTTCATGTAGTAGGGGAACCGGGAACTGCAGCCGATTCCGGAGATGAACACGATGTTCTCGCGCTTGAGACCCAGTGTGGGCAGGAACGACTGGATGGTGTTGAGCACGACGTAGTCGCCGCAGCCGGGGCACCAGCGCACTTCCTGGTCGGACTTGTAGTCCTTGGCCTTCTGCGGCTCGTCGGTACCAGGAACGAGGTCCAACCCGCCTGCGGTGGGCAGCCCCAGATCGGTGGCCGTCACTGTGTGGCCTCCTTGATGATGTCGGTGAAGACGCCTTCGAGTTCCTCGGCCTTGAACGGCAGCCCGGCGACCTTGGTGTATGAGCGGATGTCGGTCAGGTACTTCGCACGCAGCAGCAGCGCCAGCTGCCCCATGTTCATTTCCGGCAACACCACGTGCTCGTAGCGGCTCAGCACCTCGCCGAGGTTGGCGGGGAAGGGGTTGAGGTGGCGCAGGTGGGCCTGCGCGATCGGCAGTCCCTGCTTGCGCACCCTGCGGCAGGCGGCGCCGATGGGGCCGTAGGTCGAGCCCCAACCCAGCGCGAGCACCTTCGCCTGCCCACCGCTGGGATCGTCCACCGTCACGTCGGGCACGGTGATGTTGTCGACCTTGGCCTGGCGCAGCCGCACCATGTGGTCGTGGTTGTCCGGGTCGTAGGAGATGCTGCCCTTGCCGTCCTGCTTCTCGAGGCCGCCGATGCGGTGTTGCAGCCCCGGCGTACCCGGGATCGCCCACTGCCGGGCCAGCGTTTCGGGATCACGCAGGTACGGCCAGAACTCCCCGGAACCGTCGGGGGCGTTCGGTTCGGTCGCGAACTCCACCCGCAGGTCCGGCAACTGTGCCACGTCGGGGACCAGCCACGGTTCCGAGCCGTTGGCGATCGCTCCGTCGGAAAGCAGCAGCACAGGGGTGCGGTAGACCAGCGCGATCCGGGCGGCCTCCAGCGCGGCGTCGAAACAGTCGGCGGGCGTGCACGGCGCGATCACCGGCACCGGGGACTCGCTGTTGCGACCGAACATCGCCTGCAACAGGTCGGCCTGCTCGGTTTTGGTCGGCAGGCCGGTGGACGGTCCGCCGCGCTGTACGTCGATCACCAGCAGCGGCAGTTCGGTCATCACAGCCAGCCCGATGGTCTCGCTCTTCAGCGCGATCCCTGGGCCGGAGGTGGACGTCACTCCGAGCGCGCCCCCGTAGGACGCGCCGAGTGCGGCGCCGATCCCGGCGATCTCGTCCTCGGCCTGGAACGTGGTGATGCCGAAGTTCTTGTGCTTGGAAAGCTCGTGCAGCACGTCGCTGGCCGGGGTGATCGGGTAGGTGCCCAGCAGGATCGGCAGTCCGCAGCGCTGTCCCGCCGCCACGATGCCGTACGCCAGCGCGGTGTTGCCGGTGATCTGCCGGTACGTGCCCGCAGGCAGTGCCGCGGGCGCGACCTCGAACGTCGTGGCGAACGACTCCGTGGTCTCGCCGTAGTTCCAGCCTGCCCGAAACGCCAGGATGTTGGCTTCGGCGATCTGCGGTTTGGCGGCGAACTTCTCGCGCAGGAATGCCTCGGTGCCTTCGGTCGGACGGTGGTACATCCACGAAAGCAGCCCGAGCGCGAACATGTTCTTGCAGCGCTCGGCGTCCTTCTTGCCCAGCCCGGTTTCCGAGAGCGCCCCCTGCGTCAGCGTCGACATCGCGACCCGGTGCACCTCGAATCCCGCCAGCGAGTCGTCCTCGAGCGGGTTGGCGGAGTACCCGACCTTGGTGAGGTTTCGCTTGTTGAACTCATCGGTGTTGACGATCACCGTCCCACCACGTGGGAGATCGCCGATGTTGGCTTTCAGGGCCGCCGGGTTCATCGCGACCAGCACGTCCGGCCGGTCCCCTGGCGTCAGGATGTCGTAGTCGGCGAAATGCACCTGGAAACTCGACACGCCCGGGATCGTTCCCTGCGGAGCACGGATCTCCGCCGGGAAGTTCGGCAAGGTCGCCAGATCGTTGCCGAACGCCGCCGCCTCCGAGGTGAACCGGTCGCCGGTCAGCTGCATACCATCGCCGGAGTCCCCCGCGAAGCGGATCACCACCCGGTCGAGCCTGTTGACCTCGGTCGGTCGTGTCGCGGACAGCGCCTCGGTATCGCTGTCGCTGGCACTCGTGCTCATGGGTCAGGGAATCCCTCTCTCACGACTAAGCGCGTCGAGCGCTCATACCTCGACATTACTTGTTGTTTTTGACCATCGTGCGACGGTGTGATCCGGCTTACCTGTGACCGCTGGTAACACCCTACCTTGTCCCATTTACTGGGAACCGGCGCCCGGTTCGGGGGAACGTTCCAGCAGCGTGGACAGCACGACCGTTGACACCGTCCTGTCGATGATCTCGAGGCCCCGCAATCGCTCCAGAGCGTCCTCCAGATGGTGGATGTCGGCTGCTCTCAGGTGCACGATCGCGTCCGCGGCGCCCGACACGGTGTAGGCGGCCACCACCTCGGGCAGCGGCTCCAGGTGAGCCCGGATGCGCGCGGGAGCGACGTTGCCGTGGCAGTGGACCTCGACGAAGGCCTCCGTGCCCCAGCCGAGTGCCTCGGGGTCGACCACCGCCGTGAAGCCACGCAGGACACCCGTGTCGAGCAGTCGATCGACCCTTCGCTTGACGGCGGGAGCGGACAGCCCGACCACCTTGCCGATCTCGGCATAGCTTGATCTGGCGTTCGCCACGAGACATGAAATGATTCGCTGGTCCAAGGTGTTCACGCGCAATGTTTAGCACACAGATGAGCAACCACTCGCGATTGATTGCGTGATCAAGTCGCCATACATTCGAAGCATGCGCTTCCCAACGCCCCGGCACTACCTGATGTGTCCTCCCCGGTACTTCGCGGTGGACTACACCATCAACCCCTGGATGGACCCCAGCGTGCCGGTCGACCCCGAACTGGCCATGGCGCAGTGGGCGGCACTGCGGGAGACCTATCGGCGGCTCGGGCACACGGTGGACGAGATCGAGCCGCAACCAGGGCTGCCGGACATGGTGTTCGCCGCCAACTCCGGCACGGTGATCGACGGCCGGGTGCTCGGTGCCAGGTTCAGGGCGGCGCAGCGTGCCGCCGAGGCCGAGCACTTCCGCCGGTGGTTTCTCGATCACGGCTACCGCGACATCACGATGCCGACGCGCATCAACGAGGCCGAAGGCGACTTCGTGTGGACCGGCAGGGAACTGCTCGCGGGCACCGGCTTTCGCACCGACCCCGAGGCCCACGCGGAGGCACAGGAGGTGCTCGGTGTGCCGGTGGTGTCGCTGCGGTTGACCGACCCGCGCTACTACCACCTCGACACGGCGTTGTTCGTGCTCAGCGAGGCAAGCGACACCGCGCCCGCCCAGCTCGCCTACTATCCCGAAGCGTTCTCGCCGGGTTCGCGAAGGGTGCTGGAGCGGATGTTCCCGCACGCGGTACGCGCGGACACACCCGACGCGGCATGCCTCGGGCTCAACGGGGTCTGCGACGGCTGCCACGTCGTGCTGCCCGCCGAGGCCGAGCGCCTCGCCGATCAGCTCGCCGAGCTCGGCTACGAGCCGGTGCCGGTGGACGTCTCCGAGTTGCGCAAGGCCGGTGGCGGGCCGAAGTGCTGCACGCTGGAGATCCGCAAGTAGGCGCGCCCGACCCGGCTACCGCGATGCCGTGGCGGAAATGTCCCCACAACAATTCCGCGCATTCGGAAAATGGCAGTCGCGCGATTCGTCTCGATTCCGAATTGCGCGCCGATTTCTGTAACAACCGGCTCCTTTCCCGCGAATCAGCGGTTGCACGAACACACCGCGCCGGCGGAGGGGCCGAGTATGACCAGCTGCCGACTCTGCGGTTCCACGAGCACCGCGAGCGTTGTGGACCTTGGAGCGACACCACCGTGCGAGCGATTCCTCACCGAGGAACAGCTCGACGAGCGCGAGCTCACCTACCCGCTGCACCTGCGGGTGTGCACCAGCTGCTGGCTTGCCCAACTGCCCGCGCTGATCACCCCGGAGGAGACCTTCACCGAGTACGCCTACTTCTCCTCCTACTCCACGTCATGGGTCGAACACGCACGGAGCTTCGTCCGCGACGCCACCACCGACCTGCGGCTGGGGCCGGACTCCTTCGTGGTCGAGGTCGCCAGCAACGACGGGTACCTGCTGCGACACGTCGTGTCGCAAGGGATTCGCTGCCTCGGGATCGAACCGTCCGCCAACGTCGGTGACGCCGCGCGAGCGGCGGGTGTGCCGACCCACACGGCGTTCCTCGATCCACGCACCGGTGCGGCCGTACGGGCCGAGCACGGACCCGCGGACCTCGTCGTCGCCAACAACGTGTACGCGCACGTGCCCGACATCGTCGGATTCACCAAGGGGCTACGTGCGTTGGTGGCCGACGACGGCTGGGTCAGCATCGAGGTGCAGCACCTGCTCACGCTCGTCGAGAACGTCCAGTACGACACCATCTACCACGAGCACTTCCAGTACTACACGGTGGAATCCGCCCGCAGGGCGCTCGGCTCGGGAGGGCTGTCCGTTGTGGACGTCGAGCTGCTGCCGACACACGGCGGCTCCATCCGGTTGTGGGCACGGCCTGCCGAGGTCGCGGGTGAACCGAGCGCGCGAACAGCCGACATCCTCGCCAGGGAGAAGGCCGAGGGCCTGCACGAACTGTCCGGCTACAGCCAGTTCGCGGCGAGGGTCGCGCTCGTACGCAGGAGCCTGCTGTCGCTGCTGATCGCCGCCGCCGAGCGCGGGGAGACAGTGGTGGGCTACGGCGCTCCTGGCAAGGGCAACACGCTGCTCAACCACTGTGGCATCCGGCCGGATCTGCTGGCCTACACGGTGGACAGAAACCCGTACAAGCACGGCAGGTACACGCCGGGAACCCGCATCCCGATCCTCGCCCCCGAACAGATCGAGATCGACCGGCCCGACTACGTGCTGGTGTTGCCGTGGAATCTGCGTGCGGAACTGACCGCACAGCTGTCCTATGTCGGCGAGTGGGGCGGAAAGTTGATCTTTCCGATCCCGCACCCGGAGATCGTCGAGGTGAAGTCGTGAAGGTGGTCCTGTTCTGCGGCGGATACGGCATGCGGATGCGAGGCGGCAGCCCGACCGATGCGCCGAAACCCATGCAGATGGTGGGTCCACGCCCGCTCATCTGGCATGTCATGCGCTACTACGCGCACTTCGGGCACAACGAGTTCGTGCTGTGCCTCGGCTACGGTGCGCACCACATCAAGGACTTCTTCCTGCACTACTCCGAGACCGCCTCCAACGACTTCATCCTCCGTGGCGGCAGGGTCGAGTTGCTCTCCACCGACATCGCCGACTGGTCGATCTCGTTCGTACAGACCGGACTCGACTCGCCCATCGGGGAGCGGCTGCGCCGTGTTCGCGACTACCTGGAAGGGGAGGAGGTGTTCCTGGCCAACTACGCCGACGTACTCACCGACGCCCCACTTCCCGACATGATCGAACGGTTCACCGAGTCCGACGCGGGCGCCTCCATGATGGTGGTGCCACCGCAGTCGTCGTTCCACTGTGTCGAGATGGACGAGGGTGGCCGGGTCGGCTCGATCACCGCCGTCAGCGAGCTGCCGCTGTGGGAGAACGGTGGCTATTTCGTGCTGCGCCAAGACATCTTCGACCACATCCCGGAGAACGGCGATCTCGTGGCCGACGGCTGCGGCGAGCTGGCCAAGCGCGGCAGGCTGCTCGCCTATCCCTACCGCGGGTTCTGGAAACCGACCGACACGCTGAAGGAGCGCGCCGCACTGGACGAGGCCTACGCAAGGGGAGAACGCCCGTGGGCGCTGTGGGAGCAAGCAAAACCGCGGGCGAGGACGGCGTGATCAGGCTGACCGCCGATGACATCGACCGGGTGGCCGTGCTCGGCGCGCACTGCGACGACATCGCCATCGGAGCGGGCGCGACACTGCTCACGCTGTGCCGGGCGAGGCCGGGGTTGCGGGTGGACGCGCTGGTGCTCTCCGGGGGAGGGACGCCTCGGGAGGATGAGGAGCGAGCGGCGCTCGCCGCGTTCTGCGAAGGCGCCGAGCTGGAACTGACCGTCCACAAGCTACCCGACGGGCGGTTGCCCGTCCACTGGGAGGAGGCCAAGGACGCGGTCGAGCAGTTGCGCGGCAGAACCGATCCCGACCTGGTGATCGCACCGAGGGTCGACGACGCGCACCAGGACCATCGAGGACTTGCCGAACTCGTACCCACGGCCTTTCGGGACCACTTGACGATCGGCTACGAGATCGTCAAGTGGGACGGCGACCTCGGCACACCATCGCTGTACCAACCGCTGGCCGACAGCATCGCCGAGGCCAAGGCCCGCCTGCTGCGACAGCACTATCCCTCGCAACGGCACCGCGGCTGGTTCGACGACGAGGCCTTCCTCGGCCTCGCTCGCATCCGGGGAATCGAATGCGGGACCCGCTACGCGGAGGGCTTCTACACCAGGAAGCTGACGCTGAATCTGGAAGGCTGATCAGGATATGCGCGTGCTGCTGACCGGGCACCAAGGCTATCTGGGCACCGTGCTGGCACCCGTGCTCGCGGCGCAGGGTCACGAGGTGACCGGGCTGGACTCCGGGTTGTTCGCCGACTGCGTGCTCGGCCCCGTGCCAAGCGACCCCGCTGGGCACGCGGTGGACCTGCGTGACGTCACCGAGGAGCACCTGCGTGGGGTCGAAGCGGTCATTCACCTGGGGGCGCTGTCAAACGATCCGCTCGGCGCGCTCGCGCCCGAACTGACCTACGACATCAACCACCACGCCGCCGTCCGGCTGGCGAGGCTGGCGCGGGAAGCAGGCGTCGCGAGGTTCCTCTACGCCTCGACGTGCTCGGTGTACGGAACCTCCGGCGGGGAGGTGCTCGTCGACGAGGAGGCGCCGCTGTGCCCGGTGACTCCGTACGCGGAATCCAAGGTGCGGGTGGAGGACGATCTGCGCGAGCTCGCCGACAGCGGCTTCAGCCCCGTGTTCCTGCGCAACGCCACCGCGTTCGGCTTCTCGCCCCGGCTGCGGGCGGACATCGTGCTGAACAACCTGGTCGCCCACGCCTACCTCAGCGGCGAGGTGCTGGTGCTCTCCGACGGCACGCCGTGGCGACCGCTGGTGCACGCCGCCGACATCGCACGCGCCTTCGCCGCCGCGCTCGTCGCACCTGGGCACGCCGTGCACGCGCAGGCGTTCAACATCGGCACCGAGGACAACAACGTCACCGTCGCCGAGATCGCCGACGAGGTGGTGCAGGCAGTGCCCGGCTCGACGTTGCGGATCACCGGTGAAGCGGGCGCCGACCCACGCTCCTACCGGGTCGACTTCTCGCGCTTCCGCGCCGCCGTGCCGGGCTTCGACTGCGAGTGGTCGGTGAAGCGGGGTGCCGTCGAACTCGTGGACGCCTACCAGCGGTTCGGCCTGACCAGGCACGACTTCGAACATCGGTTCACCCGGCTGGCCCGGCTTCGCGACCGCCGCGAGGCAGGCGAGGTCGACGAAACCCTGCGCCGCCGATGAGCACCGGGTCGGACATGCACGCGCTGGTGCGGCGGCTCTACCCGATCTGCCGCAGCATCACCGGTGACGGCTTGCGCCGCACCCTCGAGATCATCTCCGAGTACGTCCCGCTGCGGCTGCGGGAGGTGCCGACGGGTACTCCGGTGCTGGACTGGACGGTGCCGAAGGAATGGAACATCCGCGACGCCTACATAGCGGACTCCGAAGGCAACCGCGTGGTCGACTTCGCGGCGTCGAACCTGCACGTGGTGGGCTACAGCGTTGCGGTGTCGACCACGATGCCGCTTTCGCGGCTGCGCGAGCACCTGCACACGCTGCCCGAGCACCCGGCGTGGATTCCCTACCGCACCAGCTACTACGCCCCCACCTGGGGGTTCTGCCTCGCGCAGGACACGCTCGACGCCATGGCCGAAGGCGACTACGAGGTGCGCATCGACTCCACGCTGGAGGACGGGTCCCTCACCTACGGCGAACACGTGGTGCCGGGTGAGGTGACCGACGAGGTGCTCGTTTCCTGCCATGTGTGCCATCCGTCGCTGGCCAACGACAACCTGGCGGGCATCGCGGTCGCCTGCTCGCTGGCCCGCGAACTGGCCGAGTCGAACCCGCACTACACCTACCGGTTCCTGTTCGCGCCGGGAACCATCGGCTCGATCACCTGGCTGGCACGCAACGCCGAACGGATCGACCGCGTGAAGCACGGCCTGGTGCTGGCGTGCGCGGGCGACCGCGGTGGACTCACCTACAAGCGCAGCAGGCGTGGTGACGCCGAGATCGACCGGGTGCTCGAGCACGTGCTGCGGGAGTCCGGCCGCAGGCACCGGATCGTGGACTTCACCCCCTACGGCTATGACGAGCGGCAGTTCTGCTCACCCGGATTCAATCTCGGCGTCGGCTCGCTCACCCGCACGCCGTACGCGGGCTATCCCGAGTACCACACCTCCGCGGACAATCCGGACTTCGTCTCACCCGAGGCCATGGCCGACACCCTGGCCACCTGCCTCGAGGCTTTCGCGGTGCTGGACCGCAACCGGCGCTACGTCAACCAGAGCCCGTACGGCGAGCCACAACTGGGTAAGCGCGGACTGTACGACTCCCTCGGCGGGCGCAGCGACGCCAAGACGGCCCAACTGGCGATGCTGTGGGTGCTCAACCTCTCCGACGGCGAGCACAGCTTGCTCGACATCGCCGAGCGATCCGGGTTGAGCTTCGACGCGACAGCCGATGCCGCGGCGGCTCTGAGCCGCGCGGGCCTGCTGAAGGACTGACGAATGGCGGCTCGGGTGGCGATGCGAGAGATGGCGGGGCGGCTGAGTTGGGGACTGGCCGACCAGGCCGTCTCGAGCCTGACCAACTTCGCCGTCGGCGCGTTCGTCGCCCGCACGCTCGGCGTGACGGCGTTCGGCGCGTTCAGCCTCGCGTGGGTCACCTACGGCCTGCTCATCAACGTTTCGCGTGGCCTCGGTACCGATCCGCTCATGGTGCGCTTCAGCGGGGTCGATGCCCGGTCGTGGTCGGGCGCGGTGGGGAGGGCGGCCGGAACGGCGCTGGCGGTGGGCGCCATCGCCGGTGCGGCGAGCCTCCTGATCGGCGTGGCGATCGGTGGCATCGTCGGGTGGGGTTTCATAGCGCTCGGCGTGGTACTGCCCGCGTTGCTGCTACAGGACAGTTGGCGATTCGCGTTCTTCGCCTCGGGGCACGGTCGCAAGGCGGTCGCCAACGACTTGGTGTGGGCGGCCGCGCTCGTGCCTGCGATGGCGATCGCGGCCACTCACCAGAGCGTGGCCGCGTTCCTGCTGGCTTGGGGTGTCTCCGGTGCGGTGGCCGCGGCCTTCGGATGGTTGCAGAGCGGGGTGCGGCCACGGGTGAGTTCCTCGCTCGCGTGGCTGCGTGAGCAGCGCGACCTCGGGCCGCGGTTCCTGGTGGAGAACGTCAGCAACAGCGGTGGCTCGCAGTTGCGGTTGTACGGCCTCGGCGCCATCGCGGGACTGGCCGACGTCGGTGCGGTGCGCGGCGTGGAGCTGCTGCTCGGCCCGTTCTTCGCGGTGCTGATGGGACTGTCACTGGTCACGGTGGCGGAGGCGGCCAGGGTACGCAGGCGCTCCCCACACAGGCTGCGGCAGTTCTGCCTCTTCATCGGCGGCAGCCAGGCCACGGCGGCGCTGGCATGGGGGCTCGGCCTACTGCTGCTGCTTCCTGACCCGGTAGGTGAGTTTCTGCTCGGGTCGGTGTGGGGACCGGCCTCTGCACTGATCCTGCCCGCCACGCTCGGCGTCGTCGGCGCGAGCTTCTTCACCGGCGCGGCAGCGGGCCTGCGTGCGCTGGGCGCCGCCAAGCGGAGCATGTCGTCACAACTGGTGGCGTCGGCCTGCTACGTCACGGGCGGCCTTGTTGGCGCGGCCCTGAACGGCGCGCTGGGCTCGGCATGGGGGGTAGCCGCCGCGAACGTGCTCGGTGCGGCGGTGTGGTTGGTGCAACTGCACCTGGCGCTGCGGGAATCCGGCTGTTCGAACGCGTCCACGGAAAGGATGGCGACGCCATGAGTACTCCCCGGCTGAGCATCGGCCTGCCGGTCTACAACGGCGAGGAGTACCTCGCCGAGTCGCTCGACGCGCTGCTCGGGCAGACCTACACCGACTACGAACTGATCATCTCCGACAACGCCTCCACCGACGGCACGGAGGCGATCTGCCGCGACTACGCCGCACGCGACCGGCGTATCCGATACCTGCGACTGCCACACAACATTGGCGCGGCGCCCAACCACAACCTCGTCTTCGCGCAGGCAGGCGGCGAGCTGTTCAAGTGGGCCTCGCACGACGACCTCTACGCGAGGGATCTGCTGCGCCGCTGTGTCGAGGCGCTCGACCAGCGAGGCGACATCGTGCTGGCACACGCGTGGAACGCGATCATCGACGACACCGGCGCGGTCACCGAGACCTTCGACTACCGCATGGCGACCGACTCGCCGGATCCCGCCGAGCGGTTCAGGGCGCTGCTGTTCGCGCCCGGTGGTGACGACTTCTACGGCGTGATCAGGTCGGACGTGCTGCGCAGGGTCACCCCGCACGACAGCTACCACCACGCCGACCGCACCATCGTCGCCGAGATAGCGCTGCACGGGCCCTTCCACCAGGTTCCGGAACTGCTGTACTTCCGAAGGGACCACCCCACCCGAGCCGAGCGTGCCAATCCGACCAAACGCAGCAGGTGCGCCAACCTCGATCCGCGCAGGGCCGACCGGCTGCGGCATCCCACCGCCCGCCTGCTCGGCGAGTACGTGCTCGGCTTCGACAAGGCGATCCGGCGCGCGCCGCTCACCCCGGCGCAGCGGCTGCGTTGTTACCGAGCCCTCGCAGCATGGTTCGCCAGCCGCGCCGTTCCACGCGGGCAGCGAACCGGTGCCTCACTCGCCGAGGAGCGCGCCGCGCCGCTGGAAACGCTTTCCCACCGGGTCGACTCGATCGTGGCAGGCAGGAAGCCGAGGACGTCGTGAAGCGGCGCGGCGCGCACCGGGCGATGCGGGTGGGGGTGTTCGGCCTGCTCGGTACCGGGAACCTGGGCAACGACGCTTCGTTCGAGGCCGTGCTCGCGTTCCTGCGCGAGCGGTACCCGAACGCCACGGTCGACTGCAGGTGCGGTGGGCCCGCCTACGTCGAACAGCGCTACGGCGTCGCGGCGTCACCGTTGAACGCCTACGGCGGCGAGTACCGCACCGCCTCCACCGCCGGCGCGATCGTGGGCAAGGCGGTCGGCAAGCTGGTCGACGCCGTCCGCACCGCCCGCTGGGTGCGCCGCCACGACGTGGTGATCGTGCCGGGCATGGGGGTGCTGGAAGCGACACTTCCGCTGCGGCCGTGGGGGTTTCCGTACTCGTTGCTGCTGTTGTGTGTCGCGGGACGCGTCTTCGGCACCACGGTGGCGTTGGTCGGCGTCGGTGCCGACGTGGTGGGTGGCGCCGCCAGTCGTCGGGTGCTCGCGCTGGCGGCCAGGCTGGCCCGGTACCGCTCCTACCGCGACGAACTTTCTCGCGACGCGATGCGCGCGATGGGCGTCGACACGTCCGCCGACGGCGTCTTTCCCGATCTTGCGTTCGCGCTGCCGACACCGGAACCCACGTCCGGTCCTACCGGCGCCGTCGGGGTAGGGGTGATGGACTTCCGCGGCGGCGACGGCGATCGGCACCGCGCCGACGAACTACACGCGGCCTATGTGGGCGCGCTCGTCGGTTTCATCCGCTGGCTCGTCGCGAGCGGTCGCACGGTGCGGTTGTTCGTCGGGGACCATGTCGACGACGCAGTAGCCGCGAAGATCGTCGCCGAGGTGGGATCACCAGCCGTCAGCGCGCCCAAGGTGTCTACAATGGACGAATTGCAGCGGGAGATGGCGACCGTCGATTCGGTGGTCGCCACCCGCTACCACAATGTGGTGTGTGCCCTGAGACTCGGTAAACCCACGATTTCTGTCGGCTACGCCGCCAAGAACCACGCCCTGATGGCGAGTATGGGTCTGGGACCCTTCTGCCTTTCGGCGTACGACGTCACCGGCGACCGGCTCGTCGCGCTGTTCACCGAACTGGTGTCCAGCGACCGTGCGCCCGACCTGGCGGAGCGCAACCGCGCTGCCGCTCGGGGCATCGAAGCGCAGTTCGCCGAACTGTCGGCGGCCGTACTTGCCGCACCACCGGCCAGGCCGCCCGTCCCTGCAGGAAAGGGGGCCTGATGAAGGCCATCCCGGTGCCCCACATCGCGGGTGCGTACCGGTTCGAACCCACGCCCCATGCGGACGAACGCGGGTTCTTCTCCCGCACGTTCGACGCGGGCGTCGCCCGCTCCGTCGGCATCGACCCGGATGCTTTCGTCCAGGACAGTCTCTCCCGCTCACACGCAGGGGTGCTGCGAGGTATGCACCTGCGGGTGGGTGCGGGCGAGGCGAAACTCGTGCGCTGCTCCTTCGGCGCGGTCTTCGACGTGGTTGTGGATCTCCGCGTCGACTCGCCCACCTATCGCAATGTCACCTCCTTCGAGTTGTCCGGCGACACCCAGGTGACGCTGTACGTGCCGGCGGGCTGTGCGCACGGGTTCCAGGCGCTCACCGAGCCCGCCGACGTGTCTTACCGGATCGATCGTGAGCACGACCCGACCGAGGACGTCACCATCGCTTTCGACGATCCTGCATTGGGCATCACCTGGCCGCTGCCGGTGACCTCGATGTCCGAGCGCGACCGTCGAGCACCCGGTCTGGCCGATTTTCTGGAAAGCCGGGGGTGAGCACTGTGGAGCTGTCGCGCTCCGCTCTGGCCAACGAGCGGTTGCACGCCCTGATCCCCGGAGGCGCCCACACCTACGCCAAGGGTGACGACCAGTACCCCGAGGCGATGGCGCCCGTCATCTCACACGGGAGGGGCGCGCAGGTGTGGGACGTGGACGGCAATCGCTACCTCGAGTACGGCTCTGGTCTGCGGTCGGTGAGCCTGGGTCATGCCCACCCGGGGGTCACCGAGGCCGTACGCCGGGAACTGGACCGCGGCAGCAACTTCGTACGGCCCAGCATCATCGAAGTACGGGCCGCGGAACGCTTCCTTTCGACCGTGCCGACCGCTGACATGGTCAAGTTCGCCAAGAACGGCTCCGACGTCACGACGGCCGCCGTGCGACTCGCTCGTGCGGCGACGGGACGCCCCCTCGTGGCGATCTGCCGCGACCACCCGTTCTTCTCCACCGACGACTGGTTCATCGGCAGCACCGTGCTTTGCTCAGGCGTTCCCAAAGCGGTCAGTGAGCTCACGGTTTCCTTCCCGTACGGGGATCTTCCGGCCACCGAGGAGTTGCTTTCTGCGCACGAGGGCCGCATCGCTTGCTTGATCTTGGAGCCCGCGACACAGCGGGAACCGCCGCCCGGGTACCTCGCCGGCTTGCGCTCGCTGGCCGATCGGTACGGCTGCGTGCTCATCTTCGACGAGATGATCACTGGTTTTCGCTGGTCCGAAGCCGGCGCCCAGAGCCTCTACGGGGTGGTACCCGACCTCTCCACTTTCGGCAAGGCCCTTGGGAACGGTTTCGCGGTCTCGGCGTTGGCGGGCAAACGTGAACTGATGGAGCAGGGTGGCCTCCGTGGTCGCGGTGAGCGGGTGTTCCTGCTCTCCACGACCCATGGCGCCGAGACCCACTCGCTCGCGGCCGCGATGGCCGTGCAGCAGACCTACGTGGAGGAGGCGATCACGGCCAGGCTGCACGCGCTCGGGCAGCGGCTGGCCGACGGCGTGCGGCAGGTCGCTGCCGAGGCCGGGGTCGGCGACCATGTCGTGGTGCGCGGCAGGCCGAGCAATCTCGTCTTCGCCACGCTGGATGAGCAACTGCGGCCCTCGCAGCAGTACCGCACTCTCTTCCTGCGGCAACTTCTGACAGGCGGGGTAATCGGTCCGTCCTTTGTGGTCAGCAGCGCGTTCACGCACGCCGATATCGACCACACCGTGGACGTGGTGGCCGAGGCCTGCGTGGTGTATCGCAAGGCACTCGACGCGGGTGACCCAGGCCCGTGGCTCGGCGGACGGCCGGTGAGGCCGGTGTTCAGTCGCTAGGCACATCGCGGTCTCCGTGTTTCGTCGGCGGTGGTTCCCAGTCCACGTACGCGGTGGGTGTGCAGGGTGTTGCGCAGGGGTTCCCGGTCGGGGTCGTGGTGGGCAGGCGGGATAAACCACGGGCGGCCGTTGATCATTCGTACTTCCCATTCGGTGTGGTGAACGAGTCGGTGATGGTTGCCGCACAGCAGTGCCAGGTTGTCGAGCGCGGTTGGCCCACCGTCGGCCCAAGACCGGACGTGGTGCGCGTGGCACCACTTCGCCTTGCGGTCGCACCCGGGGAAGGTGCAGCCGCCGTCGCGGTGGATGAGTGCTCGACGCAGGTGCCGGGGCACGGTGCGGCTGGCTCGGCCGATGTCGAGGATCTCGCCGCGACTGCCCAGAACGACCGGTGCCGCCTTGGCGTCACAGGCCAGTCGGCGGATCTGCGATGCGGGCAGCTCGAGATGGCCGTCCACGAGTCCGTGGCCGGTGGAGTTACGCAGGTCGGTCAGCCGGGTACTGACCAGCAGCGTGACGGGCTCTCCGGCTTCGTGTGGCGTCCTCGGGGAGTGAGCCGCCAGCCGCAGTATCTCGGCGAACGCGTCGCCCTGCCGCTGCTGGCGGGTACGCCCGAGAGGGCCCCGCTCGTCCGAACTCGGGGCGGTCAACGGAGACAGCAACGTAGTGAACAGTGACGCCGTCTCCGCGTCCAGTGAGAATGACCCACTCAGCTCACCACTGGTGTGCTGGCGCAGCACCAGCCAGCGCTTTGGCTGCGCGAGTTCCGGTTCGCTCGGGGCGGTCCCGTCCGGATACAGCCGCGCCTGGATCTCACGGCCGAGTCGGGCCACGATCCTGGGTTCGCTGGACAGCGCTGCCTCACACAGGATGCGTTCGGCGCAGGCCCGGTCGTCCTCGGACACCGTGGTTGGCAGCGTTGCCATCGCCGAGTGGATGGCCTCGACCTGATCCTCGCCAAGTCGCCCGTCCGCAAGCGCTCGGGCGGTCTCGGGCAGCAGCGCACTGACGGGTGCGCCGGAAGGTGACACCTGGTCGGCCACCGCGCGAGCATGTGCGAGCAGCCGTCGCGCCCGAACCGGGCTCAGCGTGAACAACTCCCGCACCAGCGCTCCCGCCCCGCCGTAGCCGCGAGCCTGGGCGAGTCCGCGCGCGTCGATCTCGGCGAGTGTCCGCAGTTGCGCCGCGTACAGCCGTCGCCGCGCCACCTCGCTGTCCCGCAACGTCGCCAGCAGCTCCTCATCGGACAGCGACGTGGGCGCGGGGGCTTCCTCCGGTACCGAACAACACCTGGTCACAGACCCATACTAGCGTGATATCGAACGTATGTTCGAACACGATGGAGTGAAAAGAAAGGTCCAAAGTGAATGGCTCTGCGGGCGGCTGGCTGTCGCCGAAGCGGTCGCACATCGTGTCAGCGCAGGTACGCACACAATCGCGTACACAGCTCCTCGATTTCGAAACGCGAAGCACGGGGTCCGTGGGGCCACAGGTGGCCTTCGAACCAGTCGATATGGCGCGGGGTGCCGCGGTGGCGCACGAACACATGCTGATGGAAGTGCGCGACAGTGCGGCCAACGATGGCCGAATAGACAGCCTCGCAGTCGACTTCGCTTCGTAAGCCGCGCGCGAGCGCCCATGAGGCTCGCGCGATCGCCTCCACTTCCTCGGGCTCCAGCAGGTCGAGCGAGGGGACATGCCGGCGACACTCCACGAACAGGTAGCCGGGAAACGCCCTTCCGTTCTCCTCGACCGGGCGGTGTGACACGACAACGAGGTCGCTCATCCACACCACGGGTCCGACCAGCGGGCCCGCATCGCGATGCTTCGCGCAGATGAGGCATGCCACGGGACAAAGACTAACCGCTGACCCGACCGCGCCAGTACAGTTCGAGCAGCCAGCCCGCCGTCGGCACCACGATCAACGCGGTGCACCAGCCGCCGACCGCGTCGGTCGGGTAATGGGAGCCGAGCACGACCTGTGCCCAGCCCATGGCGAGTGCTGCCGCGGACCCGATGGCCAGTACGAGGAATCCCCCGATCACCCTGCCAAGCCCGAGCACATTGGTCAGCAGCAGCGCGGCGACGAGTCCGACGGCGGTGGCGAACGCCGTGTGCCCACTGGGGAAGGACAGGTGGCCGCCGTTGATCGTGCGGTCGACCAGTGGCTTCAGCAACGCTGTCGCGGCGATGGTCGAGGCAGGCCCCACGACAGCCAGCACCGCCAGCCTCGGCCTGTGCGAGAACAGACATGCCGAACCCAGCGCCACCAACACCAGCAACGCACCGACCGGCTCCGCGCCGAAGTCGATCACTCGAGCGATCAGGTACACCGCGAACACCGGCCGCTCCAGCCAGCCCTGAACGGCCGCGTCCACTCCGCTCGCCGTCCCCGCACCGGAGTAACCGAAGCCCAGCACCACCAGGACCAGCGTGGCGGGCGCGATGATCAACCACGGTTGTCTCAACAGTGACGGGCTCGGCGCGGTGCGTGTCATCACGGCCTCGCCTCGTCCAACACCGACTCGTACTCGGCCACCAGCCGGGCCAGTCCAGCGGCGGGGGAGAAGTCGCGTTCGTAGCGCCGCCGCGCCGCCAAGCCCATGGCGCGATTGCGTTCGCCGTCCCGCGTGATCCGCAGTAGCGACTCTCCCAGCGAGGCGGCGTCGCCAGGCCGGTGCAGCAGACCGGTCACGCCGTCGTCGACGAGTTCGGGAAACGCGCCGTGCGCCGCGGCGACAGCGGGCACGCCCGCGGCCATGGCCTCCACCACCACCAGCCCGAACGCCTCCAACCAAGTGGACGGAGCGGCGACAGCCACCGCGCCGGCCGCGAGTTCACGGCACTCCTCGGCGTCGCGCAGACCGAGGTAGCGCACGTCGGAGCGGCCGCGGGCCCAGGCAGCGACCTCCACCTCCATCGGGCCGGACCCCGCCAGCACGAGCGGGACACCCAAACCGCCGTCGCGGGCCAGCCGGTCCCAAGCGGCCATGAGCAGGCGCACGCCTTTCTCCTCGGTCAGCCGCCCGAGATACAGCACGTGCTCGCCGGGAAACCGCCTCCGCGCACCCACGTCGGGCACGAAGTTGTGCTTGACGGTGAGCAGGCCCGCGGGCAGGCCCGCACGAACCAGCAGTTCACGCTGGGCGTGCGAGATGCACAGCAGCCGCGAAACCTGCGACCGCCAGCGACCGCGGTTGGCGAGCACGCTCGCCGCGACCGGCAGGGTGGCAGGCCGCGACCCCCGGTAGCAGCCGTGCAGCAGCGAGGGCAGTGGCGCGCGGCCGACACAGTCGGTACACACCCGCCCGTCGCGGTACAGGGTCCCCGGCGGGCACACCAGCGTGTAGTTGTGCAGGGTAGCCACGGCAGGTACACGCTCGTCGGCGCACGCGGCCAGCACCGAGGGCGACAGCAACGGGAAGGTGTTGTGGACATGCACGACATCGGGCCGCCACGCCCGTATCCGGGCGGCGAGTTCCACCCGCACGGCCGGATTCCACGGCACCCGCAGCGGTACCGCCGCCTTGGCCAGTGGCGACATGGTCGCGATGTCGTCACTGCGCCGCTCGAACAGTTCCACGTCGTGTCCTGCGTCCGCGAGCAGGGCAGTCTCCCTGTCCACCACCCGGTTCTCGCCGCTGGGCTGCTCGCCGCGGTACCGGTTGTGCACGACCAGAACCCTCATGCCGCTTGCCTGCCCGAGGTGAGCAGCGAAGCGGCTACGGCCAGGTGCAACAGGTAGGTGGAGGCGTCGCCGAGACCCGCCTCGGTGTAGGAAGCCACCAGGCAGTAGCCGATGAGGAACATCGCGCACGCCCGCTCGATGGAGGGAGGCCGCAGCGCGGCGGCGACCACGAGCGCGGCCAGCAACACGCACACGATGGCGACACCCACGAATCCCTGCTCGTGATAGACGGCGAGCCAGGCGCTGTCGATGGGCAGCCCGTCGAAGGACTTGTCCGTCAGCCCGACACCCAGCAGTCGCTCACCTGTGGAGCGGGGAAGGGCGAGCAGCGCGTCCCACACCTTTGCCCTGCCGGTGAGGTTGGCCAGGTCCTCCTCGCTTTGCCCACGCAGAAACCACGCCTGCACCGCGGGGCCCGCAGCTACCGTCACCAGCCCGACGACCAGCATCGCCCAGCCGAACATCCGCCTTGCCCGCGCGCTGGTGAACGTCAGCGACAGCACGGCGACAGCCAGCCCGGCCACCAGCCCGAGGGTGGCCGTACGGGTGTGGCTCAGCAGCAGAGCGGCGACCGCGGGCAACAGCAGCACCACGGCACTTCGCCAGTCGCAGCGGCGGCCGAGCCACAGCACCATGGTGAGCCCGATGACGACAGCCGCGTACTGGCCGACCTGCGGCGCTGTGAGCGGCCACAGCGCGCCGACGAGCCTGCCTCCGTAGTAGTCCGGCAGTGCGAGTCCCGGCGCGACGAGCAACCCCAGCAGCACCGAGAGCAGCACGGCGGCGGCCGCCCTGATGTGGTGCCTGACGAACGTCAGCGTGGAATCCCACCATGGCGTCAGCAGCCACAGCGTCGCCACGAACACGGCGAACCGCACGCAGCGAAGCAGCGCGCCGACTCCGGAACCCAGGTCGACGCTGGACACCACGCTCAGCACCACCAGCAGACTCAGTGAAAGCAGGAAGACGCTTGGCCGCAGCCGCACCCTCGGGTTGAGCAGCAGGGCGAGCGCGAACGCCGCGACGAGCGCGCCCATCGTCACCACCTGGATCACCAGACGCGGTATCGGGATGAGCGTTTCCGCACCCGCGGAGCCGAGCGTGTTGACGATCAGTAGCGCCCACACCGCGCCGAGGTATGGCGGCGCCTGCTGTTCGGGCACCGCCGCCGACGGTGAACTCAGCTGGGGCAGGCTCATCTCAGCCACCCGCCGCGCGCGAGAAGGTGCTGCCCCGGTCCTGCCGATAGGGGCCGACCTGCCACTGTGGCTGGTCGAGCACCCGGTCGGTGTCGAAGGCCATGAACGTCCACGGCCCGACGTAGGTGTTGTCGTGCCAGCGGTTGCGCTGCTCGAAGGTGATCGCCTGCTGTATCACCTCGCCCTGGTAAGGCGACCAGTCCGGGTAGGTCCCGTAGTTCGACAGCACCGCCATCCGCCCGCACAGTGCCTCGCAGCCGACGACGCTGGTGTCCAGCGAGAAGGTGTTGTGGTGGATGTCGACCCGCTGGGTCTTCCATCGGCAGTCGTCGAGCAACGGCGGTGACTCGATGGCTGGCGGGGAACATCTGTCCTGCCGCGGCACGAGCAGCGTGCAACTGCCGGAGGAGGTGTTGGCCGGACTGTTGCAGAACCGGTCGGCGTTCTCCCACAGCGTTATCCCCGACCAATTGTTCTCCAGCACGTTGTCGTAGATCTCGATCTTGTCCGTGCGAGCGGGAACCCTTGGCTCGCCACCGGACTCCGACACGTAGACGGTCGCGGCGGGGAAGCTGTCGCCGCCGTCGGCGAACTTCCTGCCCTCCACCCAGTTGTTGCGGCGCAGCAGGTTCTTCCTGATCACGGCGTTGTAGCTGGTCTCGTAGAAGATGGCGGCGCTGTCGTTGTCCTCGATGAGGTTGCCCTCGATGAGGAAGTCGTTGTTGTTGGTATCGGCCCACAGGGCAGGGCCGCGGTTGTCGTGCACCCAGTTGCCTCGGATGTCGGCGCCGTTGACCTCCCAGAACTTCACGCCTCCGCTGCAACCGCACTCGGGAATCCTGCGCTCCCAGTCGGCGGTGTTGTTGCCGACGATCTCGTTGCCCTCGACGACGAGGCCGGTGATGGTGCCGTCGGCCTTGTAGGCGTTCATGCCGTACTGGCCGTTGTCGCGCAGGCAGTTGCCCCGGACCTGCTGTCGCGCACCCGCCATCAGCGCCGCACCCGCGTTGCCTTCGATGGTGTTGTGTTCGATCACCCAGCCGTCGGCGGAGTCGTGGTTGACCACGCCCTCGTTGACAGGCGCGACGAAGCCCCGCACGGTGAGGTGCTGGACGCGCACGTCCGCTGCGTTGCCGGTGAAGGCGTACCGGTTCGCCCGCTGCCCGTCCAGCACGGAGCCGGGCGCGCCGACGTAGGTGTTGCCCCGCTTCGGAATCACCTGGTCGTACTGCGCCTTTCCGAGTCGGTGGGTCCCCGGCGCGAGCCAGAACGTCGTCGCTGGGCCGTGCCGGTTCGTTTTCGCCCGCAGATCTCCCGGCACGGCCGGATCGACGGGCACCGCGCCTTCCGGCGCCTGACTCGGCCCCTCCGCTGTCCCGCCGCACACCGCGGCCAGTGGCCGCGAACCGTCAGGTGGCCCGGTGCCGGATTCGTCGGAGGGCGTGCACGCCACCAGCGCCAGCACCGGCAGCACCGCGAGCAGCGCCAGGCCACGCCACGGGTTTCTGGCTTCTGGAACGTCCATGATGCCGGTGACCTCTCCTCGGTCAGCTGGGCAGCCGCAGCACGGTGGTCAGTGCCGACTCGCCCGCGAGCCCCGTGCCCAGCAGGGTTTGGCAAGGTTGGCGGCGGCCGAACCCGGGCGAGTACCAGCCCAGCGGCGGTTGCGTCTCACCCCGGTGGGCCGTCCAGGTCAGCTCGGGCGGCAACAGCAGCACGGCGGCCCGCCCGTGCCCTTCGACGCTCCACCGCAGCCGTGCCGTATTGCCCGCGACGGTGGCCGTCACCGTGGGACCCAGGTGGTATGCCAACCTGCACGGGCGCGGTACGGCACCGCGCACCTCGTCGACCACCTTCAGTTCCCGCCGCCGCGGGTCCAACTCGACGCTTCGCCGGTGGATCGCCGCGTCCCTGCCGTGCGCGTAGCCGTCGTGCTCGGCGGACCACGCCAACGGGCCCGCGGCGATGACCCGGGTTCTGGCGTGCCTTGTCCACAGGAACGGACCGCCGGAAACCGACTGGTCGCGACCGGCCAGTTCCATGGTGTTGTGGGCAAGCGTGGACCTGAAGTAGGCGCGCCACGCGGGCTCGCGGTGGTAGCAGTAGGTGCCGGGATCGGCGAGCACGTCCACGCCGTCGTGGCGGACCTCGATGGACAGCGCGTCGGCGTGCGCGTGCGCCGCGATCGAGCCGAAGCCGTGCGGGCCCCCGTCACAGCGACACCAGATCTCACCGCCTGTGCCGGGCTCGTGATCGGAGGTACGCAGCAGGGTCAGTCCGGCGTCCGCGAAGTGCCAGCGACGTCTCGCCGGTCGCCGTACGGCCGCTCGCGGCGCGCGGGCCAGCGAGGTCAGCAGCGGCGTCAACAGGTCCCCGCCCGGGGTTTCGGGCCACCAGTCCAAGCGGCCGAACAGCGCCCCACCGGTGCGCAGCAGCGCCGCCCACCGCTGCGTGCCTGCCCCGTCGAGGAGCAGCCCGTAGCCGTCATCGGCGTCACCCTGCCTGGGGGGACGCAACCCGGTGTCCACGACCGCCGCGAGTGCGTCGGTCATCCTGTTCAACACCAGCCACGAGGAGTCCGGCACCTCCAGCCCCGCCGCATCGGCCTCGAGCACGCCCGCCAGGCCCAGCTCCAGCACCAGACCGTGGTACTCGGTGGCGAGTTCGGCGTTGAGCCCGCTGCCGAAGGTGTTGCGCCGAAGCCGCTCGTCAAGCGCGGCCATCGCCCGCTGACCCCAGCGCGTCGACTCGGCGAACCAGTCGAACGCGCACGCCGAGGCCAGTAGCCCGGCCTGCTCCGCGACCGCGTGGTTGTTGGCCGACGATCCTCTGCTGGGCAGCGCCACCAGCCAGCGCTGGTGCCACCAGACCTGGTGCAGCGCCTCGGGGTTGTCCTCGAACAGGCCCTTGGCACCCGGCCAGCCGTCGAGCAGCCTGCGCACCCACACCCACGACAGCAGCCGGATGCCGAGTTCGATACCGCTCACCCAGTGCACCCCGCGCAGCGGCGGGTTGGCCGCCCACCACGACTTCAAGTGGTCGGCAACCCGTTGCGCGTATCTGTCGTCGCCGCTGACCGCATAGGCGGCCGCCAACACGGTGAGGTGCTGGTGCCTGGACAGCTCCCACAGTTGCTTGATGTCGCCGACGACCTTCTCGTCACGGTAGGCGATATCGAAGGCGTAGGCGTCGTTCGGTGCCGTCGTGCCGGTTCTCGGGTCGTACGCCCAGTCCGGGGCGAGGAGGTCGGTCCTGCTCACCCCGAAGAACTCGCCGTAGCCGTCGAGCAGTCGCTCAGCGGTGGCCAGCAACCGGGCGCGGGCATCGGCCTGCACCGCCGCCACGGCACCGGTGTCGAGTCCCGCGCTGAACCGCCGCCCTGGCATCGCGTTGACCTGACCGTGGCCACCACGCCGCCACCTTCGCTTGCGGGTTTCGGCTGCGACCCTGCCCGCGATCTCGAGTGGGCCCATGCGGGAAAGCCGCCGGAGGTACCAGCCCGGTGTCGTCATCGCGGCACCTCGATACCGACCGGCCCAGCGCTGGTGAGACTGGAATTCACGGCGAGCGTCGCCAGCGTGGTGGAGACCAGCGAGGCAAGCGGGATCGGCATCGCAGCGCCGGTGCGAACCGCGTCGAGGAACGCGTCCAGTTGTGCCCGTTGCCCCTTGTCACGTCCCTTCGGCAGGCGAGGGCTGGTCGAGCGGCGCCGCGCGTACAGCTGCGCGCTCGCGAAGTCGTCCAGCCGCAACACCTTGCCGTCGGCCACCACGTCCAGCGTTTCCTTGGGGAAACTGGCCGCTCCACCGGTGGCGTAGGTGATGGCAGCCGTGGAGCCGTCCGGATAGCGCAGCAGCACCTGCAGGCCGGTGTTGCCCTGGTCCGCGCATGCGTACACCGAGATCGGGTCCGCGTCCAGCAGCCAGCTCACGGTGTCGATGAAGTGGCCACCCTCACCGGCGAAGCGGGAACCCTCGGTGTGCTGCCGGGAGTACCAGCTGCCTTGCTCCAGCCGCCCAGCGTTGACCAGGTAGCGCACGGTGGCGGGTCCGACCCTGCGGCCGAACCGGCCCTTGGCCTTGCGCAGCAGCGGCGCGAACCTGCGGTTGAAGCCGACCTGCAGCCGGTCGTTGCCGGATTCCTCGACGGCGGCCAGCACCCCGCGCAGCTCGTCCTCACTCAGCGCGAGCGGTTTCTCCACGAACACCGCCTTACCCGCGCGCAGCGCGCGGCCGACCAACTCCGCGTGCGAGCTGTGCCTCGTCACCACGAACACCGCGTCCACATCCGGGTCGGTGAGCACGTCGGCGACGTCGGTGGACGACGCCTCGAAGCCGAACTTCCGCTCGGCGTTGGCCGCCGAGAGCGCCGTTGTGGTAGCCACCGTGCTCAGCCGGACGTCCTGCCGGTCGCGCAGGTGTGGCAGCAGCATGGAGCAGGCGTAGTTGCCCGCACCTATGAAGGCGACCCGCACAGTGTCCTTTCCGTGCAGGCCCTTTCCGTGCAGGCCCTTTCCGTGCAGGCCCTTTCCGTGCAGGCCCTTTCCGTGCAGGCCCTTTCCGCGCAGGT
The DNA here is from genome assembly GCF_000244955.1 of Saccharomonospora marina XMU15. Taxonomy (GTDB): domain Bacteria; phylum Actinomycetota; class Actinomycetes; order Mycobacteriales; family Pseudonocardiaceae; genus Saccharomonospora_A; species Saccharomonospora_A marina. The sequence continues at coordinate 628,179 of NZ_CM001439.1, forward strand.
CCTTCTCGGACAGCAGCTTGGCGTGGCCGTGGCGGGGAAGTGAGGCCGTCGAGACGAAAGCGGCGGTGTTGCCGGTTGCCGATGCCGGGTAGGTCGGTGTCGGGTAGCGGAACAACACGGCGACGGCCTTCAGCTCGCCTTCCGACAGCCGTCGGTAGGTATCCACCGCGTCGGCGAACTCGGCGACGTGCGACACCAGCGAACCGACGTCGACGCTGCCCCGCGCGAGCAGATCGACGAAGCAGGAGAGGTTCCTTCGCTCGGTCCAGCGCACGTAGCCGATCGGGTAGTCGCGGCCCTCGAGTTCGTACTCGGGGTCGTAGCGGCCGGGCCCGTAGGAGCGGGAGAAGCGGACGTCGAGTTCCTTCTCGTAGTAGGCGTTCCACGGCAGGTCGAGCCTGCACTTGCCGATGTCGACCACGGTGCCGCGGTCACGGCTCAGCCGCGCCGCCAGTTCGACGGGTTGGTTGCTGCCCCCACCCGCCGCCAGGTACACCTGGTCGACGCCGTGCCCGTCGGTGAGCTCGGCGACGGCGGCATCGACCAGCTGCGACTCCGGCGCCGCGCACATCACGGCGCCGAGTGCCTCGGCCAGCTCGCAACGAACGGGATCGGGGTCGACGCCCACGACACGGACCCCCGACGCGGTGAGCAGTTGCGCCACCAATTGGCCGATCAGGCCGAGGCCGATCACCAGCGCCACATCGCCCAGCCGCGGCTCACCCCTTCGAACCCCCTGCATCGCGATCGCGCCGACAGTGGCGAACGCGGCGTGGCTCGGTTCCACCTCCGACGGCACCCGGACGTAGAGGTTGCGCGGCACCCAGTTCAGCTCCGAATGCAGCGCGTGCTCGTTTCCCGCGCACGCCACCAGGTCGCCGACCACGACGTCGTCCACACCCGCGCCGACCTCCACCACTTCACCGCACAGCGAGTAGCCGAGCGGGGTGTAGGAGTCGAGCCGGTTGGTGACTTTGCGGTAGGTCGCCGCGAGCCCGTTGGTGGTGACGCTGGCCGCCACCTTGGCCACCTGATCCGGCCGCGCGCGTGCCTTGCCCAGCAGCGACATGCCTGCCTCGGAGACCTTCATCAACTCGGTGCCCGTCGAGATCAACGAGTACAGGGTCCGCACGAGGACGCCACCCGCCTTGCAGGCGGGAGGCGACACGTCGAGCAGTGCCAGCTCGCCGCTCTTGTAGTTCTGCACGAGGTGTTTCACGCGGCTGTTCGCCTTCCCGGTCGGGTGTGCGCGGCTAACCGTGCCGCCCACCCGCGACCCCTCGGTACCAGTGTTCAAGGGTCAGGATGTGCCAGAGGTGCTTCGAGTAGTCCTGCCTGCCGCCGCGGTCCTCCTCGACGAGCCTGCGCAGCGGCGCTCGCCGCAGAAAGCCCGAGCGCACCAGTTCGCCGTCCTCCACGACCTCGCGGACCATCGGCGCGAGGTCACGGCTCATCCACGCCCGAAGTGGCGCGCTGAACAGCCCCTTCGGTCGGTGCACCACCTCCGACGGCAGCACACCGGCCGCCGCCTGCTTCAGCGCGACCTTGCCCTGCCTGCCGACGATCTTGCGGCGGCCGGGGACACCGAACGCGGCCTCGACCACGTCCACGTCCACGAACGGCACACGCACCTCGGTGGAGGCCGCCATGCTCGCCCTGTCGGTGTAGGCCAGGTTCAGCCCCGGAAGGAACAGTCGAGCGTCGGCCAGGCACATGCGGTTGACGAAGTCGCCCAGCGCGTTGTCGTGGTAGGTGTCGGCGTGCTCGGTCAGCACGTCGTCGACCAGCGGCGCGAGGTCGGGGTCGAGCAGATCCAGCAGCTCGCCGCGGTCGTACATCGTGTAGCTGCGCCGAAACGCGGCCTCCTCCGGCAGCGTCGCGAACGAGAGGAACCGTTTGGCGAAGCGAACGCTGCGCAGTCCCCGCCGCGACGTCGCCACCGGAAGGTGAGCCACGGCCGCCTCAACCCCGGCCCGCAACGGCCGGGGTATCCGCTGGTAGCGCAGCGCGAGCAGGTTCGCGACGTGCTTGCGGTAACCGGCGAACAACTCGTCGGCGCCCATTCCCGAAAGCAGTACCTTCACCCCTGCCTCGCGTGCGGCCGTGCAGATCAGGAACGTGTTGATCGCCGCGGGGTCGCCGATCGGTTCGTCCAGGTACCCCGCCATGCGAGGCAGCAGTTCCCTCACCTGGGGTGCGATCTCGATCTCGTGCAGCCGCACACCGAACCGCCGAGCCACCTTCCTGGCGTAGTTCAGGTCGTCCGGCATCGCCTCGAACTTCGCGTCCTGCTGCCGGAAACCGATGGTGTAGGCGGAGATGCCGGGTTGGTGCCGCGCGGCGACAGCGGTCAGGTAGCTGGAGTCCAACCCTCCGGAAAGGAATGTCGCGACGGGCACGTCCGACAGCAGGTGCCTGCGTGTCGACTCCTCGACAACGGCCGCCAGCTCCGATGTGGAGCGTTCCCGTGCCCGCTGCGCGACCTCACGGATCGAGTAGAACCGGCCGCGCTCGGTGCTCCCGTCCTGCCTGCACCGCAGCCACGTTCCTGGCGGCAGCTTCTCCACACCCTCGAAGGCGCAGCGGCTGTCCGGCACCCAGTAGTACAGCAGCGACGCCACGAGCGCTGCCTTGTCCACCCGAAGCGAGGAGCCGAGCTCGCCCGCGAGCGCCTTCAACTCGGAGGCGAACGCCAGCCCGCCGCCGCGGCGGGTGAAGAACAGCGGCTTGATACCGAACTGGTCGCGTGCCAGCACCAGCTCCCCTCGGCGTTCGTCGAACACCGCGAACGCGAACATTCCGCGAAACCGGGACAGGCAGTCGGTGCCCCAGCGCCGCCACGCCTGCAGCACCACCTCGGTGTCGGAGCCGCCCGCGAAGCGCGCACCCGCCGACCGCAGTTCCGCGCGCAGTTCGGGCGCGTTGTACAGCTCACCGTTGTAGGTCAGCGCGAGTCCGTCACGCACCATCGGCTGGGCTCCCGCGTCGGAGGGGTCGATGATCGCGAGCCTGCGGTGGCCGAGGTGGACGTCGGCGGTGCCCGCCGGGTGGCTGTACCGGCCCGACCCGTCAGGGCCCCGGTGAGCGAGGCTCTTGGTGAGCCGGTCGGTCAGCGGTCCGCCGTCCGGCCAGTGGTAGGTGCCCGCGATGCCGCACATGCGCTTGCCCTCAACCTTGCGTTTCGTGGGGGTCCGGGTTGCTCTCGCGCGGCGGCCGCCCTGGCAGCTCACCTCGCCGGAATCCCTTGCCGTTGACCGAAACCGGCGCCAATCGCAGTGTCGGCAGCTCGCCGTTTCGTGGCCACGACGGCCCGCGCCCGGCCGCACGAAGCGCGGAGTGCAGGCCGTCCCACAACGTGCCGTCGGTGTGGTCCGCGGGGTCGGGGTCGACCAGCACCACCCCGAGCACGGTGATCCCCAGGTCGGCGAGCTGGCGAGCCACGGTGTGCAGCCATGCCGCTGGGGCATGCCCGGCGCGGACGACGAGCACCGCCCGTTCACCCAGTCGCGGCAGGTCGGTCCACTCCGTCGCAGGGCTCACCGAGCCGACGCCGAGCACGGGCCCGCCCTCGGCGAGCTTCGCCGAGGCACTCCTCGCCAGCGCCTCCGCGGTCTTCGCGCAGCCGAGTTCGAGCAGCGCCACGGCCGACCGTTCGGTGCCGACCAGCCGCGCCAGCACCGCCGCGATCCGATCTCGCTCCCGCTCGGCGCGCTTTCGCCGCCACAGCCTCGAGCCGCTCGCCCGCAGCTGCGCGATCACGGGCGCGCCGATTGCGGTGGAGATGTCGCGCCGCAACACCGGCCGGTCGCGCACCACGCCCGACACGGCGGCCACCGACAATCCCACCGCAAGCCCCAACACCAGGCCGACCGCGGAGTTCGTGGCCGCGCCGAGCAGCAGGGAGTTCGGCACGATACGTGGCGCGTCCACGATCTGCGTCCCCGCGACCACCTCGGGGGCGCCGACCGCGGCTTCCTCGGCCTGCCGGGCCAGCTCCGAGATCTGTGAGGCCAACTCCGCGCGGCGGCCGTACAGCGTCTCCAGCTCCGCGGCTGTCTGCCCGCCGGTGTCGGCAGGCTTACCAGCGATGGCGGCGTCGATCCGCGCGAGTTCCTGCTCCGCGCGGTCACGCTGCTCGTCGAAGGCTCGGGCCTGCGCTCCCGCCGCGGTCTGGATGCGGCTCTTGTGATCGGCGATGAAGGTGTCGGCCAGCGCTTGTGCCCTGGCGATCGCGTCGGCGTCGGTCGCAGCCTCGACCTTCAGCTCGAGCACGTTGCTCGTCACACCCGTGCCCTCGTAGGTCTTGAGGAACTCCTCGGGAGACTCGTTCAGCCGCAGCGACCGCAGCGTGGCAGCGGCGATCTTCGTGGTTTCCAGCAGTGCGATGTCGGTACGCATGAGGCTGCCGCCGTCGGTGGGCTGGTCGTTCTCGTGCACGATCAACAACCGGGCGACCGCGGTCGGCGGCGTTGGCACGAGCACGGCGAGCAGCGCGCCCATGACCAGCCCCGCCAGCCCGAAGGAAAGCCAGAGCCGTCGCCGCCTTCTGACGGTCGCCAGCAGCCGGGAAAGGTCCAGCAGCGGCTGCGGCTGCGAAGCGGGGCCCGTCATGAGGAACCCGCCATCGCTTCGTCGCCCACCGCGACGCCCGCGTCGCGCGGCGGTCCGGGTTTCGGCTGCCTGCCCGGGAAAACGGCGCTGTGTGCTACGACGACCCCCGCCACGTCCAACCCGGCTTCGGCGCAGGCGGAGGCGATGCCGACCAGCTCCCATGCCGTCCTGGTGCCCGCGCTGACAACGACGACGACGCGGGCGCGGCCAGCACGCTCCGCCATGCCTGGCACGGCAGGTCGGGTGGCCGACACCTCGACCAGTCCCACGGCGGTACGCCTGCCTTGTGGCTGTGCCGCCGCTGTCACCAGCCGCCCCGCGGCGGCGCGTGCGCGGGGGTCGTCGTCGGCGGCGACGGCCAGCAGATGCTCCGGCGAGTTGGACCCACCCCGAAGCCGGGCCAGCGCCCTGCGATAAACCCCGTCCTGCTCGCCGCCGCGCGGGCGCACGGGCGGAGGCGGTGCCCATGGCCGTTTCGTGCCGAGCAGGCCACGCAGCAGCCGACCGTATCGCCGGGTGCCAGCCGCCTCCCGCTGGTCGGGAACGTCCACACTGGCCACGACGGGAGCGCCGAGCGCGGCCGCGATCTCGGGTTCGGAGTCCAGCCTGCGGTCGGCCCTGGCCGCCGCGAGGTGCCCGAACAAGCCGAGCAGGAAGAACAGCACCGCGCCACCTGCGGTCAGCTGCACCAGCGTGGGCGGAGCTGGACTCGCGGGCAGTACGGCGGGCCCCATCACCACCAAATTCGCCCTGCCGGTGGCCGCCTCGGCCTGGTTCAGCTCGTTCATCGCCTGCGCCAGGGCGGTGCGCAGGCCCTCCAGCTCGGTGCGTGCCTGCACACTTTCCACCGTGACGTCGGACGTCATCGCGGAATGCAGCTCGGTGATCCGTTCGTTGGTCATCGCGACCTGCTGCCGAAGCGCCTCCCTTCGCTCCCGCATCACCTGTGCCGACGCGTCCGCCGAACTGCTCACCAGCTGCGCCGAGAACGTGACGTACTGCTCGGCAACGATGTCGGCCAGTTCCCTCGCGCGCTGCGGGGTGTTCGCCGTGCCGCTGATCTCGATCACGTTGCCGTCCACGACCTCGGCGGTGACGTCGTCGGCCAGTTCGGCGCCCGCGACACCCCAGTCCAGTGCCGTCGCCGCACGCTCGAGCACCACCGAACTCGTCGCGATCTGAGCCTCCGTCAGCAGTTCGGCGTTCTCTCGCGGGCCCTGCAACAGCACGTTGCTGGAGGTTCGATAGCCGGGGGAGAACACCAGGGAGGCGGCGGCACCGACGAGGGCACCCAGCACGGCGAGTACCACGAGCAGCCGCCAGCGCCCTCGCAGAATCCGCCCCACCACCGAAAGGCGCAAGAAGTCCTCGCTCAACGACCCGTCCTCCTCTCGGCGTGGTCGTAGGCGGCGAGCAACGCCCGTGCGGAGTGCTCCCAGGAGAGCGGCCCGGCCACCCTGGCAGCGCCGATCTCACCCATCCGGGCCCGCTCCTCGGGGTCGTCGAGCAGGCGCGCGATCAGCTTGGCGAACTCCAACTCGTCGTTGGCCGCGGCGTACACGGCTGCCTCGCCCGCGGAGACCCGCGCCTCCCGCAGGTCGAAGGAGACGATCGGGCGGCGCATCGCGAGGTATTCCATGATCTTGTTCATGGTGGAGACGTCGTTGAGCGGGTTCAGCGGGTCAGGGGAGAGGCAGACGTCCGCGGTCGACAGGTAGCGGACGAGGTCGGCGTCGGAGATGCGCCCGGTGAACTCGACCTGGTCAACAAGGCCGAGCCGCGCCGAAAGGCGCACCATGTCCTCGAACATGTCTCCCGAGCCGACGAAGACGGCATGCCAGTCGGTTCTGCCGAGTTCGTCGCGCAGCAGCGCGAGCGCACGCAGCGCGTAGTCGACGCCGTCCTGCGGGCCCATCACCCCCAGGTAGCACAGCAGGTGCGGCTTGCCGTTCTTCAGCGCGGGCTCGGCCGGTACCTGCCGGAACCGCTCGACCGCGGGCGCGCTGCGCACCACGAAGACATCGCTTTCGCTCTTGCGACCCCTGCGCAGCGCGACATCGCGGTAGCTGTTGTTCGTCGCGAGTACGACGTCGGCGACGGCGTAGGTCGCTCGCTCCAACGCGCACACCGCACGGTAGAGCCAGTCCCTTCCCCGGTCGAACCGGGACAGGTACAGCTCGGGCACCAGGTCGTGCTGGTCGAACACGAAGCGGGCGCCGCGCAGCTTCAGCGGCAACGCGGCCAGGAACAACAAATCCGGTGGGTTACACGCATGCACCACGTCGAACCGCCCGAGCCGCGACGCGAGGCGCAGCGTGTGCCACAACGCGCTCGCGTACTCGGTCAGGTAACCCGCGGGTCCGCCCTTCGCGGCGCGCAGCGGGTAGCGGTGAATGTGCACGCCTTCGACCCTGGCTTCGCGCTCACTGTCCCTTTTGCTCCCTTGTGGACAGATGACGTGGACCTCCCAGCCCGCGTCACGCAGCGTGGTGCATTCCTGCCACACCCTGCGGTCGAACGGGACCGAGAGGTTCTCGACCAGGATCAGCGCTCTACCAGGCAAGGCCGACGTATCCTTCCTCGCCTCTGCGTTGCTCCGCGTCCGGCACTCGGACGAGGTCGATCAGCACGGTCGGGCCACCGTGCGGCAGTGCAGCCAACACCGTCGGGTCGGTCGACCCGACGAGTAGCACCTCGGCATGTTCGGCCACTTCCCTCGGGGAGCCGGCCAGCAGCTGGCCGAGATGGGGCAGCCTGCTGTCGATGTACTCCCTGTTGGCCCCGAGTAGCCGCGACATGCTCACGTTCGAGTCGTAGATCCGCAGGTCGTAGCCCTTGCCGAGGAGCCGTTCCGCGAGCTCGACCAGCGGGCTCTCCCGCAGATCGTCGGTTCCGGGTTTGAACGAGAGCCCGAACAGTCCGACCCTGCGTTTGCCCGTGTGCGCGACCAGGTCGAACGCGCGGCGAAGGTGCTCCTCGTTGGAGGGCAACACGTGGGCGAGGATCGGCACGGAGACGTCGGCTCGGCGCGCCGCGTGGACCAGCCCGCGCAGGTCCTTCGGCAGGCACGAGCCGCCGAAGGCGAAACCGGGCCGCAGGTAGGCGGGACTGATGTTGAGCTTGCGGTCGGCGAGGAAGACATCCATCACCCGGTGCGAATCCAGCCCCAGCGCCCTGCACACCGAACCCAACTCGTTGGCGAAACCGATCTTGAGCCCGTGGAAGGCGTTGTCGGCGTACTTGGTCATCTCGGCGACCGGGATCGGCACGCGAAAGACCTGCCCCGGCAACCCCTCGTACAGTGCGGCGACCACGTCGCCGCTGCCGGTGTCCAACTCGCCGATGACCGTCTTCGGCGGCTCGAAGAAGTCGCGCACGCTGCTGCCCTCGCGCAGGAACTCCGGGTTCACGGCGACGCCGAAATCCACCCCGGCGGTGCCGCCGGAGGTCTTCTCCAGCAACGGAACCAGCAGGTCGAGGCAGGTTCCCGGCAGCATGGTGCTGCGGAACACAACGGTGTGCTTGCCGGTGTGCTCGGCCAGCGCCTCGCCGATCTGCTCGCTGACACGCTCGAGGTAGGTGGTCGAGAGGCTCCCGTTGGGGGCGGACGGGGTGCCCACGCAGACGAGCGAGACGTCCGTTCCGGTGACCGCTGCGGTCACGTCGTCGGTAGCCCACAGTGATCCGCTCGCCACCACCTGCGCGGTCAACTCGCCGATCCGTTCCTCCACCACCGGCGCCTTGCCCGCGTTGACGAGGCTCGTTTTCAGCGGATTGACGTCCACCCCGACCACCTGGTGACCCGCAGCGGCCAGGCAAGCGGCGGAAACGCTTCCCACATAACCGAGTCCGAAGACGCTGATCTTCAAAACAAAAACCTCCCCGCCGCGCCAGGTTGACTTGTTGGTCGCGTCTTGGCGGGGGTTTGTTACGTCGGTTATGGACTGGTGATGATGTCCGAAAATTCCGTGATGGCAACGCTGTGGGCTCGTGAATGACCGGCCGAAATTGGTCGAAGGCCGGTGCGGAATTTCGGTCGGTGACGCATTTTTCGATCATTTTCACGCAGGTTTCGCAATGCGCCGGATCTCGCGGCGTTTGAAAATTCCCAACCGAGGGGTGCGGGCGCCGATCGAGTCAGGGGAAGCCTGCCCCGTTTTCGGTCGCCGCTTGCGGTTACTCCAAGTGATGGTGTGGAAAATGTGCCTACTGCCGAGTCGGTTGCGCCACATTGCCTATACCGTGGCGTCTACCAGGAACTTCGCGAGCATCGACCACGTTCGATGACTAGAGGGGCGGACACACCGACGGCGGGCCGTACGAAGGAGGTATGCGCACGTGCACAGGCACCGGAACGGGCTGAAGACGGCGATGCTGCTCGGCCTGTTGAGCGCGATGATCGTCGGGATCAGCGCGCTGTTCGGCCGGGGTGCGCTGGTCATCGGGCTTGTCGTCGCTCTCGCCATGAACGGCTACGCCTACTTCAACTCCGACAAGATCGCGCTGCGGGCAATGCGGGCACGGCCGGTGTCACAGGCCCAGCAGCCCGCGATGTACCGGATCGTGCGCGAGCTCGCCACCACCGCTCGCCAACCCGTGCCGCGGCTCTACATCAGCCCCACGCAGGCACCCAATGCCTTCGCCACCGGACGCAATCCGCGCAACGCCGCCGTCTGCTGCACCACCGGCATCCTGGAGATCCTCGACGAGCGCGAACTGCGGGCCGTGCTGGGACACGAACTGTCACACGTCTACAACCGCGACATCCTGATCTCCAGCGTCGCAGGCGCACTGGCAAGCGTGATCAGTGTGCTTGCCAATCTCGCGATGTTCGCCGGGCTTTTCGGCGGCGGCAACCGTGATGGCGGCAATCCGCTGGTCGCGCTGCTGCTGGTGCTGCTGGGACCGATAGCGGCCGCGGTCGTGAGGATGAGCGTAAGCCGCTCGCGGGAGTATCAGGCCGACGCGTCCGGCGCCGAACTCACCGGCGACCCGTTGGCGCTGGCGTCGGCGCTGCGCAAGCTCGAACGCGGCACGCGGGCGCTGCCGCTGGCTCCCGAACCGCAACTGGTCTCGCAGTCACACCTGATGATCGCCAACCCGTTCCGGCAGGGCGAGCGGCTTTCGCAGCTGTTCTCCACCCACCCGCCGGTCGAGGAGCGGGTGCGTCGGCTCGAAGAGATGGCACGCAGGCCGTTCTGACTCCCCGCTCAGCCGCAGGCACCCTCGGCCCGTGCCACCCGCATGACGTAGTCGCCGTACCCGCTCTTGGCCAGCTTCGCGCCGAGACGGAAGCACTCGTCGGGGCCGATGAACCCCATCCGCAGTGCGACCTCTTCCACACAGGCGATGCGCACACCCGTGCGGTGTTCCATCACGTGCACGAACTGGCTCGCTTCCAGCAGCGAGTCGTGGGTACCGGTGTCCAGCCACGCGAAACCGCGGCTGAGCTCCACCAACCGAGCGCGGCCCTGCCGCAGGTATGCCAGGTTGACGTCGGTGATCTCCAGTTCGCCACGCCGCGACGGCGTCAGGTTGCGCGCGATCTCCACCACCTCGCTGTCGTAGAGGTACAGCCCGGTGATGGCCTGGTTGGAGCGGGGGTTGGCGGGCTTCTCCTCGATCGAGACCAGCTTGCCGTTCTCGTTGACCTCACCGACGCCGTAGCGCTGCGGGTCCTTCACCGCGTAGCCGAACAGCGCGCAGCCGTCGAGGTTGGCGACCTCTTCCCGCAGCAACGCGGAGAAGCCCCGGCCGTAGAAGATGTTGTCACCCAGGATCAGCGCCACGTCGTCGGAGCCGATGAAGTCGGCACCGATGACGAAAGCCTCGGCCAGGCCGTTCGGGCTCGGCTGCTCGGCATAGCTGAACTCGAGCCCCCACTGGCTACCGTCGCCGAGCAACCGCTGGAAGTTCGGCAGGTCGGTGGGTGTGGAGATGAGCAGGATCTCCCTGATCCCGGCGAGCATCAGCACCGAGAGCGGGTAGTAGATCATCGGCTTGTCGTACACGGGGAGCAACTGCTTGGACACCACCTGAGTGATCGGGTGGAGACGGGTGCCGTTCCCGCCAGCCAGCACGATGCCCTTCATCGTTCGCTCCCCGGTTCGTCGCCTGCCGAGTGCCCAGAGTATCGGCCCGCTCCCCGGCGCGGTGGCCCGCTCACCCGAGGGCGGGGTGGCCGCCTACCGGTAGTTCGTGAACTGCAACGCGATGCCGAAGTCCTTGTTCTTCAGCAGCGAGATGACGTCCTGCAGGTGGTCCTTCTTCTTACCGGACACCCGCAGCTGGTCACCCTGGATCTGCGCCTGCACACCCTTGGGGCCCTCGTCGCGAATGAACTTCGCGATCTGCTTGGCCTTGTCGGACTCGATCCCTTCGAGGATCTTGCCGTTCACCCGATAGGTCTTACCGGAGACGGCGGGCTCACCGGCCTCGAACGCCTTGAGCGAAACGCCGCGCTTCACCAGTTTCTCCTTGAACACCTCGACCGCCGCCTTGGCGCGCTCCTCGGTCTCGGCCTCCACGGTGACGGCCTGCTCACCTGCCCACTCGATCTTGGCGCCGGTGCCCCGGAAGTCGAACCGGGTGGACAGTTCCTTGCTCGCCTGGTTGAGCGCGTTGTCCACCTCCTGGCGATCGACCTTGCTCACCACGTCGAAAGACGGATCGGCCACGTCACACACCTCGTAGTCGGCTTGTCGGGATGGCTCCACCCTAGTCACCGGCAACCCGGCTGCTCGGCCGACACGGGCATTGGGTAGTCTGTATCTCGGTCGGGGGAGCTCCGACCATGGCGGGTTGCCCGAGCGGCCAAAGGGATCTGACTGTAAATCAGACGGCTCTGCCTTCGGGGGTTCGAATCCCTCACCCGCCACACCTGGCAGATCGGCCCCGTGACCAGCGCAAACAGGTCACGGGGCCGATCTTGTGTGGTCCGGCTGAGTCCGACTCAGACCGGCCCGCTGCGGCTGGTCGCCCCTAATACGCCCCGACGTTCTCGGTCACCTGTCCGCGCCTACCAGCCTTGTAGGCCACGTTCCGCACGTGCACGTGCTGTTGCCTCGCCACCATCGAGGCACTTCGCATAGACCTTGAGCAGTACGGCCACACTGTGCCCTGCCCACTTCGCCACCCTCGTCGGCTCAACGCCAGCGCTCAGCCACGTCGAGACGCACGCGTGACGCAGGTCGTACGGACGCTTCGCCAGTGGTCCAGAAAGCACGTCGGCCGTGAACACTCGCTCGCGCGAGGCTGCCCACACCCGCCCGTACACGGTGCTGCCTACGCGTCCGCCGTCGCGGGCACCGCGGAATAGCCGCCCGTCCCGCGCCGTGCCGAACCGTGCGAGGTGGTTGTGCAAGATCTCCGTGAGGGCGGGTGGGCACGGCACCGTGCGACCAATGCTTGCCTGCCGATGCTTGAGCGGCCCTTCTTCGCTCGCCTCGCCGGAATCGGTCCATTCCTTGCCGATCTCCGGGCGCGCGCCGTCGAGGTTGAGGTCACCCCAGCCAATCTCCGGTATCGCGAGGCTCTGTTTCTTCAGGTTGGCGGCTTCCTCCGGTCGGAGCCCGGCGTAGTACATGCAGGCGAAGAACGCGACCAGGCGAGGGCCTTGCTTGCCGACCGTGCCGACGGCTTCGAGCAGCATCCGGGCTTGCATCGGGTTCACGGCGCATTCCGGGTCGACCTCCTTGAGCGCGTACGTACGTTTCTTGGTCTTCACCTCGCCAAGCGGATTCGTCGCTAGGAGTTTCCCTTCGACCGCGTAGTCGAGTGCGTTCCCCAACGCCACACGTCGGATGCGAACCGTGTTCGGCGCGGCTCGTGACCCGTCGACGTTGAGATCCAGCGCTTGCAGAACCGAGCGCAGCACCTCGGGCTTCGCCAGGTCTGCCACGTCGCGGCTTGCCCGCTCGACGGCTTTCAGGGTTTGGCTTACCTCCGCCGTGAGGTTGTCTCGGGCCTTGGTGTTGAAGGCGGTCATCAGCGCTTTCCGGAGTATTCGGCCTTCCGGCAGGGCAGACGATTCACGCAACAGAGCGATCGTGATCCTCGTCAGTGACTCCGCGATGGATTTGCGGTACTTCGGCGATGAATCGGGCCACTTCATGTCCATATAGCGGCAAGCGAAGGCGTACCACGTCATCGGTGTTCGCTCTCGCGACATGGAGACAGGTAGGCCGGTCTCCATGTTGAATGCCTCACCGTCGCGTGCTGCCGACATGAGCCGTGCGCGGTAGCTGTCGGCAAGGGCGGCCGTGGCGAAGTACTTGCCGAACTTTCGTTTCTCGACCAGCCAGCGCACGCGGTAGGTGGTCTTCCGTTTGCCCTTGTATCGCTCGATATTCCAGAACCGGATGTTGTGACTCGTCTGGCTCAAGCGGCCACCTCGCGGGATTCGAGCCAGGCTTCGAGGTCGGTGCGGCGAATGCGTATCTCTCCGTTCGGAAGCTTGATGTGGCGCGGTGCGCGGCCCTTGGCGCACCAGTCGTAGAAGGTGGACTTGGCTACCGCGAGTTCTTCGCAGAAGGCTTTGAGCGTGAGGTACTGGCGCTGGGTGCCCATGCTGGTGAGTTCTCCCCGTGGTTGTGCTTGTGGTGGCGGGTGATGGGCATGGGTGGCTCCTTGGGGTCGGGGTTGGTGGTTGGGTGGGTGGCTGGTGTTGTCCGCGACTTGCGCGACTAGCGCGACTTGCCTGGTCAGAGTGGTCGCGGTTGGGGTCGCGGTCGCGGTTGTATCCGCGACCTAGGTTTGGTTGTTGGGTGGTGGGGTTGGGCCGGTCGCGCTTGTATCCGCGACCGGTTCGCTATCCGCGACCGTGCTGACCTGCGTGGTCGCGGAAGTCGCGGAGGTCGCGGCTGTGGGCAGGTAGCGGCTCCAGGCGTCGGCGAGCCCGCCGTCACCGTCGAGGCGGTAGCCCTTCACCGCGGTGCCGCCGGTGGGTTTGATGTCGCGGGACTTCACGCCGTATTTGCCCAGCAGCCTGCCCAACCGACGGGCGTCCAGGGGCCGGCCCTGCAGTTCGCTCCACGGGGCTTCGTCTTGTTCGTGTAGGGCGGTGAGGATCTCGGCGGTGGCCATCCGGTCGGTGTCGCGGGCCGCGAACAGGGTTTGGAGGTCGGCGAGCAGGCGGATGCCGATGCTGTCGGGTTGGGTGGCGGCATGGGCGACGAAGTGGTTGCAGGCGGCGCGGGCGGTGTTGGGCCAGTGGTCTCCGGCGGCATCGGCGATGGCGATCAGGGGCCGCCAGATTTCGGCGGGCCGGTCCCGCACACCGTCGGGCATGGTGGGTCGTGCTCGGCCTACCTGTTCGGCCACGGATTCCATCCAGGCGGCGAGTGTCTCTCGGAGGGGGCGGGCTTGGTGTTCGACGTCTTCTTCCCAGAACTCGGCGACGTGTTCGTCGGCGCGGCGGCGTTTCATGTGCACGGTGATGGCGCGGGTGGTGATGGTGGCGGGCATGTGCCCGGCGATCCCGGCCAGGGCGGCGGGGGCGTAGACGGGGAACTTCTCGACTTTCATGGCGCGGGCGTCGCCTACACAGCGGGCGATGGTGGCCGAGCGTTTGTATCCGGCGTTGAGCATGGCGCGCAGGTCTTCGTTGTTGCCTCCGTTCTTGGGGTTGAAGATGGCGTCGACTTCGTCGAACAGGATCGTGATCGGCCCGTCGGCGACCATGCGGAACAGGGCGGCGGTGGTGGCGGAGATGGTCATCTCCGGGGCGCGGACGAGGTATTGGGCGACTTCGAGCACGCGGGTTTTGCCGCTGCCGGGTTCGGCCGAGTCCAGGATCAACCTGGGGGTGACGTAGAAGTGGTCGGCGGCGTGGGTGTGGGCGTACCACAGCGCCAGCATCGGGGCGCAATGCTCGCTCGGGAACGCCGAGTAGCGGGCGAGGAACTCTTGCACCGCGTCCAGCACTTCGTGCCCGGCCTGGCGGTAGGCATCCGCAGGCGGTGGACCCAGCCACGTCAACGGCCGCTGCGGGGCCGCCTCGGGCAACTCGGTGTCCGGGGCTGCGCCCCCATCAACCACACCCCCGCCGGCGGTGGCGAGGTGCCACCGCGACTGGCAATCCTCTGAGCAGAAATCCGGCGAGGGCGAATCCCCGCGCGGGTGACCGCAGGCCCCACACGCCGCGGACTCTTCCGGCCGGGTCACCTCCGCTAGGGCGGTGTCGATAGCGGCCACGGCATCCGGTGGTGTCATCAAGCGGCCTCCGTCGCATCGTGGGGGTTGGAACGGGCGCGGTAGCGACCCACCGTGCGGGCGGTCACCTGCAGTCGGTCGGCGATCTGGTCGACGGTGAGCCCCGCGCGGCTCAAACGGGCCACCGCGGCCGCCCGGCGGTGTGTGGTCGTGTGCACGCCCCCACGGGAACGGGGTAGGTGTCGGGTGCTGTGCCCGCCCCAGATCCCGTGCCGTTCCCCGTGGTGTTGGGCGTAGTCGCGGCACTGCTTTCGCACGGGGCACCCGGCGCACACCCGCTGGGCCGCCGCGATCCGGTCGGCCATGTCGGGGCCGGGTTCGGGGAAGAACACCTCCGGATCGATGTCGGGCGCGGCGCAGGCGGCGCGGGCCCGCCACCCCTCTTCCTGCGTTGCAGGGTTGTAGGTGGACCACGCCACCGGCACACGCCCTCCGGGGGTGGCGCCCTGCAGGGTGTGTGGCTGGCTCCACGGGCGCGGTAGGGGCATCACGCCACCCCCTGCTGCGGGTGGTGGTGCCGGGTGTGGTCGGCCGGTCGGCGTCGGGTCCCGCGCGTCACGCGGGCGGTGGCGAAGTGGTGTGTACAAGGGACGTGGGTGTGTGGTGTGGGCATTAGGCGGCGCCTTCGGACAGGTTGGGGTTGGTGGTGGGGTGGCCGGAGCGGCAGCCGTAGGGGGAGCAGCCGTCGGGGTCGCCGTGTTCGTCGATGTCCAGGCCTGCGTTGAGGTCGGCGAGGTGGTCGAGCAGGTTTGTTTGTCGTTGGGCCCATTCGGTGCGGGTGATGTGGTCGATGGGGGCGATGTCGAGGGGGACGCGGGAGCGGTGGAGGAATGCTTGCCCGTTCAGTGGCAGGCCGCGTGCGCCGCCTTTGCGGATGGCGTGGTCGAAGGCGACGGCGTCGGCCCATTCGTCGGGTTGGTGGTCGCGCATGTGTCGCCATTGGCGGTTGCCGTGGTAGGGGCAGCCGATACAGGCGGATTTGACCACCGTGGTCCACCCGCGTGTGCGTAGCCAGCGGTGGCAGTCTTTGCGGGACATGCCCAGTTCCAACAGTGGGTAGCGTGGTTGCAGGTAGGACACGCGGTGTTTGTCGGAGACCCGGTGTACCTCGTCGGTGGAGAACCCGATCCACTGCTGCGCCATTCGACCGGCAGGGACCCGCCGAAACTGTGGGGGTGTGGCCCCGAGTAGTTCGCGGACTTTGCGGTTGATGGGGGCGAGTTTGTACTCGGCGGTGCATTGGCGGCGGCCCATGCCGTGTGAGCCGTCTGGGTTGCGCACAAAGTAGGGGATGCTGGCGTAGCGGTGTGCGGGGTCGATCGCGTTGCGCCGCAGGTCACCCTTCGACACCCGATACAGCGGCACCCCCGCGCCAGCCAGAACACCCTCCAACTGCTCAAGGTGGGCATACACCGCCCGCGGCTCCCACCCGGTGTCCGCGAAGATCGCAGCGTCCGGCCGAGGCAACACCCCCTCACACGCCAACAACGCCAACGTCGTGGACTGCACACCCGCACCCAACGACAACACCACCAACATCACGCCACCACCTCCTGCCGCGGGAACTCGTCCCAGGTGCGGCCGTCCAGCACGCGTCCGGCGCGGTGCTTGCCGACACGGCGCATGACTGTCCCGTCGGGGAAGTAGCGCCGAGCAGGCCCCGGCCCACTGCCAGCGGCAAACCGCAGCTCGTCTGGCGCCCACTCGCCCCACTGCTTGAACAGGAACGGCACCCCGGCGACGTGGCATTGGTCGCGCAGCGACCGTGCCCAGTCCGGGTGCATGGGGCGGGCGCCGTGCCCGGACTCGCCTCCGGCGATCACCCAGTTCGGCCGGGCGGGCCTGGGTGGGTGGCAGGGGCAGCGACACAGGCCCCACAGGTGTCCGCTGTGCCAGTCCATCGGCCCGCCGGGGTCGCAGCGGTCGCACGCGTGCTGTGGATGCTTCAGCCACGCCGTCAGGTCCACCGGCCCCAACAACGGCTCACACGAGAGGAACCGCACGGCGGCGGGGGTGTCGAGCAGGGCGGGGATGCGGATGTCGGCCCACTGCTGGTTCTCGACGGACACGCCCAGCCAGACGTTGGGCAGTGGTTCGCGGCCTAGCATTGCGCCCACGGCGAGCCAGTCCTGTTGGCAGCCGATGTGGTGTGCGCGGCCCTGCTCCGCAACCAGATGCGCGAAGTTCACGTTGGACAGCAGGGATCGCATGCGGGCGTGCCGCTTGGTGAGGATTTGGTAGGTGTGCTGGGGTGTCAGGGCCATCACGGCGAACACCCGCGCGATGTACTCGTCGGGCACGTCGGCGTGGAACAGGTCGCTCATGGAGTTGACGAACACCTTGCGCGGCTTGCGCCACCGCAACGGAAGCTCCAGCTTGTCCGGGCGCAGTTGAACGTCGAATCCGCGCTCGAAGTGATGTCCCTTGGTGCCGCGCCAGCGTTCGGCGAATGTCTTGGCGTAGCAGTGGTCGCACCCGGCGCTGACTGTGGTGCAGCCGGTGACGGGGTTCCAGGTGGCGTCGGTCCATTCGATCCCGGTTGTGGCGCTCATCAGGCGGCCACCTCCTTGGGTGTGGTGGGGGCGAGGGCCGCGCGGTAGCGGGCCCAGAGGTCGTCGGCGGGGCCGGTGCCGTCGGCCAGGTCGGCGAGGACATCGGTGGGGCTGTGGTCGATGGCGTGCAGTAGCCGCTGTGCGTGCTCGGCGAGGGCGCGGCGCCACGCGGCTTCCAACACCACGGTCTTCAGGTGCCAGGCGGTGTCGGGCAGTTGCACGGTGTGGCCGTAGGTGTCGGCCAGCCACCGCGACAGCCGGTGCCGGCCCTCTTCGCCGGGGGCGTGGCCGGTGGTGGTGGCGCGGGCGTAGATGGTGACCGGTTCGGGGGCGTGCCCAGCGGCGACGACCTCGATGACGAGTTGCAAGACGTGGCTGCACATGGGGTCGGCCATATCGGTGGCGCGCATCCCGGACAGCACGGCGCGGGCGGTGGTGTGCGGCATCCACAGCACACACCCCAGGAACTGCCGTTCCGGGTCGGTCACAACGGTTGCGGTGTTCAAGGCAGGAACTCCCAACAGGTATCGGCGGGGTTGGTGGCTGCCGGGCCGGTGAGGCACAGCGGGTCCGGTCACCGGCCCGACAGCAGCTCGGTTACTTGGTGGCGCAGATGGAGCACATGACCTGGTCGTCGGGGATGGGTGCGCCGCAGGTGGCGCAGGTGGCGATGAACCGGGCGAGCAGGGTGGCCAGGTGGGTCCTCATCGGTCCTCCGAATGTCACTGTGTGTAGTGGCGTGGGGGTGTGACGGGTCATGGCGATCACCTCCGAGGGGGCTCGCGTGGGGTGGTGGGGGGTTAGTGAGTGGGTAGTGACTGGGCTAGTGAGTGGCGCGGGTGGGAGTGGATATCCACTTCACGACTCACTGGGGGCGTTCACTGGGTTTGTGCTGCGGAAACGGCCGGGAAGTGAGTCAGTGACCGGGGTGGGCGCGGGCGTGGCACGAAGGCTTGGCGGGTGGGTTTTCGGGGTTGTGCGGGGTGGTTCACTCCTGGTTTCGGTGGGCCATCGCCGCGGTGATGCGGTCCAGCCGCACCACGGGGTAGCCGTCACGCGCGGTGACCTTCACGCCCTCGCTTTCCAGCAGGGTTTTGAGGCGGGTGCCGTCCAGGTGCTGGTACGGGGGGTAGGTGGGGGCGAGGTCGCGTAGCCGGGCGGGGATGTCGGCGGCCTTGACCCAGGGCTGCTGGCCGAGCACGTGGGCGGTGTCGGCGAGCAGGTCCCGCCGCTGGAGCTCGATGGCGGCCTGCTGTTGCCCGGCCCGCAGTTCCTTCGCGCGTTGGGCGATGGTGTAGGCCTGTTCGGTGGAGATGAAGTGGGTGCGCACGGTGACGTGGGTGGCGCCGCCGGGCAGGTCCATCGACTCCCCCGGGGCGAGCACCACGGTCCCGCGGTCCAGGCCGGAGCGCAGCGCGTGGGGGGCGGCGCCGGTGTCCACGGGGGCCTCCCCCAGCGCCATGCGGGCGATGGACTCCGTGCCCACGAACAGGCTGCCCCGGATCATCGCGCCTTCGCGCACCACCACCGGAAGGTTGGCGTTGGTGGGGTTCTGGGCGAACTGAACCAGGTGGATGTTCACCGCCCGGGCCTGGTCGTGCAGCGCCTGCGCGGCCCGCGCGGCGCGGGACTTCTTGCCGTTCCCGCCGATGTCGCCGCCGTCGGGGTGGGTGGTGGTGCAGGTGTAGAGCTTTTGCACCTCATCGATCACCACGAACAGCGGTTCGAACCCGCTGCCGGGCTGCGACTCGGCCCGGGTGATGTCGCCCTTCTTGCCCTGGGCGCGGCGGGCTTCGTAGCGGCGTTCCATCTGCGCCACCGCGGTTTCGAGCATGTCGCAGGTGGCGACGAAGTTGTCGTCCCCCGCGCCCTCGATCAGGGTTTCGGCCAAACCGTCGAACATGGACCAGTCGCCGAACCCCTTCAGGTCCGCCAGCCAGATCCGGGTAGTGGGGTCCAGGGCCACCCACAGCATGAGGGAGCGGGCGGCGGCGGTCTTGCCCTGTTTGGACAAACCGGCGAGCAGGAAGTGCTGCTGCAGCAGGTTC
This sequence comes from Saccharomonospora marina XMU15, assembly GCF_000244955.1. Lineage (GTDB taxonomy): Bacteria > Actinomycetota > Actinomycetes > Mycobacteriales > Pseudonocardiaceae > Saccharomonospora_A > Saccharomonospora_A marina. The sequence goes on from NZ_CM001439.1 coordinate 647,602, forward strand.
AACTCCACCGGATCACCCTTGGGTGTCAGGCCCCACGGCATCGTGTCGCGGTAGATGTCCACCGGCCCGAACCCGGGATCGGCCAGCGGCGAGGGAGGCAGCGGCCGGTCCAGCGCGCCGGACTGGGCGACCCACAGCGTGAACTCGCGTTCGGAGTCCGGGGAGCGTTCGATGTGCACCTCGTGCGCCGCCCGGTCCAGGTTGCCCGCCAGGCGGTCGCGGCGGGCCATGATGTCGGCCGCGGTGACCTGCGAGGGCAGCCGCACATCCACCTGCGACCCCGGCCCGTACTGGGTGATCATGGAAAGCATCCACGCCCCCGCGTCCGGATCATCCTTGATCGCGTTGCGCAACGCCGCGATGCCCAGATCCCGCAGCGCCGCCACCACCGCCGAGGGGGTGATCTCCACAACCTCACCCACCGTCCGCTCCTGGGTGGCGTGCTGGGCCCAGGCGGGCAGCCGGTCGGAATCCTTACCGCGCTTGTGTAACGCCCGCACCGCCGTGATGCCCGCGGCCGCCAGCACCCACGGCGCCAACGCGGTCGCCAGCGACCACACACCGGTCACCACATCCGCCACACCGGTCGCGGTGTCGGTAACCCCACCCCAATAGCCGTGGGTCCAGGCGCTGGCCCAATCCTCACCACCCGGCCACACCTGCGCCGCCACCCCGTACACGGCCATCACCACCGTGACCAGCACAAACACAGCCCCCACGCCGATCGTGGCCAGGGTGGTGGCCTTGGCGAGCTTGCCGGTGACCTCCAGCATCGTCTTGATCCGCTGCCACCGGGCGTTGGCCGAATCGCGGCGTTGCTGCTCCAACGCCGCGACCATCCCCAGATCACCCTTGGCCCTGGCCTGGCGGATCGCCTCGGTGATGTCACGCTGCATCAACCGATCACACGACGCCCGACCGACCTCAGCAGCACCGGCCCGCAGATACGAGGCGTGCAACCACACGCGCTTGCCGCCCCGCACCACCACCGGCGTGGCCCGGTGATGCAACTGCACCGCACCCTCAGCCATCCGCTGCCTGGTCTGCTCGCTGATCAACGGGCGCGGCAACCGCCGCGTCCCCCACGTCTCCCGCGGCTCCTCCACGAGCTCCGCGTCCACCACCACCTCCTCCGACTCCGGTAGGGGGCGTGTGTCGGGACGGAACGGCACCACATTCCCGCCCACGTGCTCCTGTTCGTGGTTGTGGGTCATCGCTCCCCCTCGCGGTGGCTGTTGGTGGTGATTTCGGCCAGCAGAGCGCGGGCGCGGTCCCAGCGGCAGCCCAGCCGCTTCGCCACCGCGTTCACCGACGCCGTCGCGGGGTCGATCTCGCCTGTGGTGACCAGTGCCCGCAATTGGTCCCGGTGGGCCTGCATGGTCGGCTTCACCGGCTCCGCGACGGTCGCCGTGACCTCCTGCCGGGACCTCTTCCGCACGGCCCGGGACAAGGTCGCCGCGGGGTTCTTCCCATGCAGGTCAGAACCGGTGGGAGGAACCCCCGGGACGAAGGGCCGGGAAGAGGTCCCGGAAGTGGTCTCGGAAGAGGCTCCCGCGTCGTCGTGGTGAAGGTTGGTGAACGCGGCCAGGATCGGGGGTAGGGCTCGGACGATGGCGACCGCGACGATCGGCCCCAGCACGTGCAGCACCAGTGCCGAGAGGGAGAACGTCTCGGCGATCCCGGGCAGGTGACGCCAGGCGTTCATGCCGAACGTCAAACCCAGGAACAGCCACTCAATGCGATCCAGGGTCGGGGAGACGATCGGCTGGCCACGCACCGCCAGGTAGGCCTTGGCGCCCACCACGGTCAGCAGGGCCAGCGACAGGAACGGCTCCACAAACCAGGCGAACACCCAGCCCGGCGACCACACCGGGGCACCTTCGGCCGCGAACGCCTGCACACCGGCCGTCGACCACGCCAGCGCCAGCATCAGGGCCACCATGCCCGCCCCGACCACCACACGCCGCACCCGCGCGGCCTGGAACGCCCGCGCGTCCGGATCCTGAGCCAGCCGGTGCAACACAGCGGCCTGCCGCATCGCCTTGCGGCGCTTGCGGACCCGAGGCGAATCAACCCGCAGCGGAGCCTCATCGCCCTGCAACTCCAACAGCGCATGCGCCTCACTCACCTCACCCCGCAGCCGCCGCACCCGCTTGGTCTGACCCCGTTCGGCCGGAACCCGCCCGGCGGGAGCTTGTTCGGTCAGGAACGCGTCGATGTCGGCCAGGCCCCGCTCCACATCCGACGGTGTCGGCTCCTCCGGGGTTGGGGTGGCGTTGGTCGTGGTCATCGCCGACCACCCCGCTTCGCGGCCTTGCAGTCCGGGCACACAACACCGTCGCCGCGCAGGGACACGAACACGTAGGCGTTGTCGCGGTAGTCCTTGGCGCTGGCGGTGAACCCGCACCACGCATACGTCGTGCCGTCCCACCACGAACGCCGCTTGACCAGGTGGTAGTAATAGAACGGCTTCTTCTTACCCATCAGGCGATCCCCTCCCGCTCGGTGGCCTCAGTAGCCGTGGTGTGGGTGTGGTCTCCGGCCGCACGCCGGGCAGCCCGCTCGGTCCGCTCGCTCTCCTGCCGCTTGAGGAGTGCGCGCTGGGCGCGGTGGCGGGCCACGCGCGCGGCGACGATCCGCGCGGCCAGCAGCGCACCCGCTACCGGCAGCACGGCGGGGTGCAGCAGCCACGCCCCGCCACCACCGACCGCGGCCGTGGCGGCGATCTCCGGGGTCCAGTAGCCCACCGCCGACGCGACCACATCCGCGCGGCTACCGTGACCGGCGCGGGCAGCCAACTCCGCCGACGCGGGTTCGGGGCGGTTCAGCTCAGACATGGGCGGTCCTCCTCACACGCTCGTTCGTGTCGGGGGTGACGGCGTTGGTGATGCGCTGGTCCAAACCGGACTGAGCGGCCAGCAACAGCCGTGCGCCCAGCGCCAGCGGCCAGCGGAGCAGGTGCAGCAGCAGAAACAGCGCCAGCGCGGCCACGAACCCAGCCACACGCCACGGGCCGTGCTGCTGCACGATGTCGAACACGGTCACGACCTGCTCGGGGCGACGGTGCGGGTTCACCGGTCCTCACCCCCGCCCAGCGGCACGTAGGTCGGGGACTGTGGGCGACCGGCCATCACATCGGCGTCGGCCCACATCGCGACCACCACAGCACCCTCGAAGTCGGCCACCACCCGGCAGCGATCCGGGTCGTTGACCACCGTCACCGCAACCGGGCTGTCCTCGGCCGCCGCCCGGAACGCCTCGAGCACGCCACGGGCGTCACCATCTGGGTTGATCAACGGCTGACCGATGTGACGCAGACCGAATCGCAGGTGCTCGGCCAGCTCTGGCCGCCGCTGAAGCAGATCGGCCAGCGCATGCAAACCGGCCACCTGCCGCCGCGCCAGCACCACCGCAGCGCTGTCCGGCGGCTCCTCGCCTACCATCGAAACCCTTCCCATCCCGTCATTTGCTGTCTGGTTGGGGAGTCCCGGCCCGGCGGCAGTCTTGGCGGAGTGCGCCGGGCCGGGGACATCGCTCAGTCGTACGGTCATGACCGGCCCCCGCTCTTGCGGTCCCGCTCGATCCGCTCACAGGCGGGGCATGCGGGGCCTGGTAGGGCGAACAGGCGCCAGGTGTCGGTCTGGTAGCGGCCCGCCTCCTGCGTCGCCCCGCACAGTGCCCAGATCCGGCCCGACCACCACGATTTCTTCGCGGTGATGTGCACGAACTCGCGGTTCTTCTTGGCCATCACGCAGCCTCCCCCTCCGAACCCGCACCCGCAGCCAGTGCGCCGCAGTCCAGGCGCGACAGCGCCACACGCACCGCCCGCCGCTGCGACCGACGCACCCGCTCCACATCCGTGAACGGACGCAACGCACGCGACCCAGCAGCACTGGCCTCGGCCGCCAACTCGCGATCCACCTCCTCGATCAGCGCGTCAATCTCCGCGACCTCCGCAGCCATCTCCTCCTCCTTCACGACACCTGCGATGTCCTGGTCAAAAGCCAGGTCCAGCGCCTGCCGGGCCTGCCAACTCGCGATCCGTGCGGTTCTCATGACTTCCTTTCTCGATGATGACGCAAGTTAACGTAACTCAAGCTGAGTCATCGTGTCGCTACTCTATCCGGGTGAACTAAGTCAGTTGAGGTCATCCCCGGCTATGCTCGGGCTCGTGATGAGCGAAGAGCCGGGCCTTGCGCGCTACGAACAGGTAGCCGAGTCCATCCGTCGAGCCATCCGCAGCGGCAAACTCAAGCCGGGGGAGCAGCTACCGTCCAGCCGGGAGCTGGCGAAGGAACACGACGTGGCCATGAACACCGCACAGCGAGCCGTGAGCACCCTTCGGGATGAGGGTTGGCTTGTCGTGCGGCCAACCGTTGGCGCGTTCGTCAACAGCACCATTCCCGAGGGTTCGCCGGACCTCCGTGAGACGGTGGCGAGCCTGCAGGAGACCGTGACTGAGCTACAGCGCCGGTTGGCTGATGTCGAAAGTGCCATCGGAGTTAGGACACCTGCCGAATGAAGGTGACGAGTCCGTTCACGATGTCCGTGCCTGCACCTACAAGCCACGTCACCATGTCGGCCGCGTCATTCGGGTACTTCACCACGATCACAGCTACCGCGAGCGCGGCCGCGATGCCGACCAGCTTCCGAACGGTGCCGCCGCCGTTGTTCACCAGGGCCTGCAGCGGGTCTTTCTTCCCCATCGGTTCCTCCCGTGTTGATCCGTTATCGCTGTCGAGATCAAGAGTCGTCGGAATCGGGCGGGCCAGGTAGATGAGCCGGGGGTGAGCCGATAGCCGCGGCGTCGACTCACCCCCGGTTTGACCAGGAGAAACGCGGCGTTGGGGGATGCTTTGGGGGACGCGGAGCAGACGAGGCTCAGGCGTGCACGGGCGGCCAAGGGTTGGTCGCAGAACGAGGTTTGTGCGCGGCTCGCGCGTGCGCGGCGGGCGCGCGGCCAGATGCCGCCGAAGCCGGAGAGCGTGCTTCGCCAGTACCGATGGTGGGAGCAGGGAAAGAAGAAAGCTACCGAGTGGCAGGAGGAACTGTGCGACGTCTTCGAGATGTCGCCGCAAGCACTCGGGCTGGTCGAGGAGCCGACGCTATCACCATTGATCGTGCCGACCGCTCCGCCCGCAGCCGTCGAGTACGGCGACACCGCATATCTTGAGTCGGCGCGCGCATACCTCAAACACCTGGTCGCGCTGGACAACCGTTTCGGTGCCGCCGACATCGTGCGAATGTCGGTGCGGTTCTTCAAGTCGCTGCAGAACTTGCTCGGGACGGGAGCATACGAGCCAGCACTTGAGCAAGACCTCAACGCACTAACTGGCGAGGTAGCCGAGTTGGCCGGTTGGCTGGCATACGATGCCGAAAAGCACGACCTGGTTCGCCGAATGAATCAGGAATCGCTCTACTACACCCGCCTCGCCGGTGACCGGAACATCGAGCTACTCACCCTTCAGAATGCGAGCATGCACGCGGGGGCGCTGGGCCGTCCCCACGAAGCCCTGCAAATCGCCAGGTCCGTGCTCGAAGGCGGCTACGAACTGTCCCCCCGTATCCGCGCCCTGTTCTTGACCAGGAAGGCAAGGGCACTCGCACAGGGAGGAGACGAGTCCGCGATCCCGCTGTTCAACGAGATCGAATCTCTGTATCTCGAAGGTGTGCGCGACGATGATCCGGAATGGGCATGGTGGATTGACGATCGTGAACTGGCCTGGCATAAGGCAATGGCCACCCAATCCTTACAGCGGGACAGCACTGCGATAGCCGAGTTCGAACGCTCCGTAGAAGCCACCGCACCAACCGAAACCCGAAGCCAGTACCTGCACCGGGCTTACCTCCTTCAAGCGCAAGTAGACCTCGGAACATGGGCAGATGCCGAGGCAACCATCAAATCGCTACTGCCGCTAATACCCGAGGTTGAATCGACCCGAACGAAGGTTTTGTTGCGTGACGCTATCGCCAAGGTCGCGGCATACCAGAAGGTGCCGGCGAACATCGAGAGCGGAATCGCGCAGCTCGGGATAGCGTTGGACGATGCGGACCTGACGGAGGCATGGTGAACAACGACGAACTGAGTGTGCTCGCGGACCCGATGTTCGAACAGTACTTCCTTGTCTCGCCGGAGAAGCTGACGCTGCTCTACGAAGCGGCAGGAATCCGGCCCGACGACACAGTGCTGGAAGTCGGCGCCGGGGCCGGAACGGTCGCTCGCAACATGCCGCCCTGCAAGAGCCTGACTGTCGTCGAACTCGACACCCGGCTAATCGATACGCTGCGCCGCCAGGTCCCCCACGCGACCGTCATCCGGGGCGACGCACTCCGGTTGGTCCGCGAACTCCGGTACGACGTGCTGATCGGCAACCTGCCCAACGTCGTCACAGAAGAGCTGGTCAACGTGCTCCCGGAACTGCCGTTCCGTACTGCCGTGCTCGCCGCGGGGCAGCACACCGACTTCGAGCGCCTGCGGGAGACGTTCGACGTCAACGAGGTCACGACCATCTCAGGCAGCGACTTCACACCACCGCAGCCGAGTGTGTCGCGAATCGTTCGACTCGCCCGTCGAACTACTGGTCAACGGCGTACGGCTTGAAAGCAATCAATTCTGGCTTGCTCAACGGTCGACACGAGTCACTTGACCGGACCCGACCAGTACATGTGCCAAGGTCCGTCGGGCGGTAACTCTCCCAGTTCGGCATCGAACGTCGGCGTCACTTCCATGGTGATGTCGTTAGCTTCGGCCGGAATGTCCTTGCGTGCGACCGTGAACGTCGTTCCGTCGCCGGGCAAGATCGCAAGATCGTAACCAGGATTTTCTTCCCCCGTTGTGTGGTCCGCGACCTTGACGCCATCAACGTAGATGTACGTCATGAGCTGCGTAACCGGCCAGGATGACATGTTTCCCACGGTCACGTCATAGGTCAAGGTCGTCCGGCCGTTCGTCCAACGCGGCTGACTGATCTCGACATATACGCCATTCACCTTGCTTCCTTCGCCCCATTTGACGTTCGTGGGATCGGCGTAGGTCTGCTGCTGCTCGGGCCCCGGAACATTCTGCTCGTATTCCTGCTGTGGCGAGCTTCGTTCACCACCGGTCCCGCCACTGCACCCCGCGACGATTGCGACAACGCCAACGAGGGCAGACAGGATGAACAATGCCCTCTTCATCGTCCGCTACTCCAGCGCCTAGCTTTCTACATACTTCCATTACACGATGATACTGCCCTCGCTAACCGCTCGCCTTGCCCCGAATACCCCCCGACAGGTGGTTCGCAACACGCATCGCCGCAGGTCAGACTACTTCCGCGCGGCATTCTGTAAATCAGACGGCTCTGCCTTCGGGGGTTCGAATCCCTCACCCGCCACACCTGTCCTGAGTCGCGACATCGTTTACGGACGAGTCGCGGCTCAGGATTTTTTTGTGGGTTCGTTTCGTGGGGTTGTGGGGTGGGTGGTGTGTCGCGGCATCGTTGACGGGTGTGTCGCGACATGGTTGACGGTGGTCAGCGTTTTTTGGGTTGGTAGTGCTTGGTTGGGTCGATGGTGTGTTCGGCGATGATTTGGCCGGTGTCGGCGTTGCTGACGGTGGTGTTGCGGTCGTGGATGAGTATCAGTACGGGTGTGCCGATGTGGGCTCTGCCGATGCCGAGGTGGCGGAGTTGTCCGGCGTAGCGTAGGGAGATTTTTCCGTTCTTGTCGACGCGGTCGGTGCGGGTGCGCCATTCGGGTTGTGGGGTGTGGGTTGGGGTGGCTTTCGGGAGTGCGGTGTAGGCGCGCTCGGGGGTGCGGCGGCCGATGGAGCGGTGGGGGCGGGCGGTGTTGTACCAGGTTCTGAACTCGTTGAGCATCGTCTGGAGTTGCTCGGTGGTGTCGGGTAGTCGGCGGGCGGTGAGCCAGCGTTTGAGGGTTTGGTGGAAGCGTTCGATCTTGCCTTGGGTTTGGGGGTGTCCGGGGGAGCCGTTCTTCTGGATGATGCCGTGGGCTGTGAGGAGTTTTTCGAATCCGCCGCGGGCGCCTTTGTGGCGTGCCAGTCGGGTGGTGAACACGAGCCCGTTGTCGGTCAGTGTCGAGTAGGGCGGCCCGTATGTGCTGATCAGGTGGGACATCGCCGTAGTGACGTCTGCGCCGGTGAAGGCGGTCGCTGCGTGGATCTGGAGCAGGAATCGTGCGTGGTCGTCGAGGAAGTCGAGGATCTCGATGCGGGTGCCGTTGGCGAGGTTCCAGTGGGTGATGTCGGCTTGCCAGCATTCGTTGGGCAGGTCTGCTTCGAAGCGGATGTAGGAGCTGCGGGGGCGCTTGTTCGGGGCGGGGGTGATCAGGCCGGCGGTGTGGAGGGTGCGGCGGATCGTGGAGGTCGAGGGGGCGAGGTGTCCGTCTCGCTCGAGGTGCCAGGCGATGGTGATCGGGCCGGCGTCAGCGCCGGCAGCGGTGAGCTCGCGGCGTAGTTCGATGATGCGTTCGGTCACTGCCGGTGGTGTCGTGCCGGGGCGGGTCTTCGGGGCGCGGGAGCGGGGTTCGAGGCCTGCGGGGCCTTCGGTGTCGTAACGGGCGAGGAGGGTATGGACCCATTGACGGGTCACGCCGTAGCGCGTGGCTGCTTCGGCATGGGTGAGGCCTTGTTCGCGGACAGCGCGGGCGATGACGAGGTTCTTCGGTTTCACGCCCTATCGTGACCGCCCGCCAGGTGTCAACGATGTCACGACTCACCGGTCAACGATCATACCGAGCCTGTGTCAAGCCTGCCGCGACTCACCTGTCAACGATCAACCGCGACATCACCGCACATCGACGTCAACGATGTCCTGAAACCAGACACCTCACCCGCCACACCAGCCAAATCGGCCTCGTGACCAGTGCAAACAGGTCACGGGGCCGATCTTGTGTGGTCCGGCGCCGCAGTGATGGCTGTACTACGAGGCGCCACCGCCGAAGCGTGGTAGGAACTCGGCGTGTAGCCGAGGAAGTTCTTGCAGCAGTGCGCTTGCTCTTTCCAGCTCGTGTTCCAGTGCTGGGTCGCGGGCACCGGGCAGTTGCCCGAACTCGATGAGGCTGCGCAGCCGGTGTTCCTCGCGCTCGAAATACGTCGCCAGTGATTCTCGTGGCGCCCAGGCGTGGTAGTTGTCGCCCCATTTGGTCGGCGCTCTGTCCAGTTTCTGCAGGTACGGCAGGCGGTTGAACTCGGCGATCTGCTCGGCGTACCTGGCCAACCGTGCCCGCACCTCTTCGGCGGAGGCGAGGTGCGGTGGTCGGGGAACGCCGACGAGAATCGGCCGAGAGACGAGGTCCGCATGGCCTTCGCCGTAGCTGAGGCGAAGCACCAAGCGGTAGAGCACGTCGAAGTGCACCCCAGCCTCACGGTATCGTTTCTCGTAGCCTGCGAGGCCGAGCCGAATCTGGAAGCGATCGACCCCGGTGGGCGCAACCACTTGGGACAGGTCGTGCCTCACCGAGGGGTTGAACTTCCCTCCCGGAATTGGCAGGCGCACGTCATATGTCGCGGAGACCATCTCCGTCGCCGTGATGTAACTGGCGATGTCGGGCACCTGCGATCGCGGGATCACGAGGGCATCGAGAATCTCCAGGGCGGCGCGAACGACGAAGACGGGTTGTTCGCCGGGATTCCTGAGCTTGACGTCGAGGACGCAGTACCCGTGGTCGGGGGTGCTGGCGGCTACATCCACATCGTCGGTCGCGGCGGTGTCCACGCCGGCAGCGGGCGCGAACGCGACATCCACCAGCTCCGGCTTCACGAATCGGGGACCTCGGGTGCGGATGACAACGAAGCCGCCGATAACGGCCGCGACAATCGTCCCGGCGACACCCAGGATGGCTTCCAGCATGGGGATGAACCGTAGTCGCTGGCTGCCGGATGCTCCTCGCATTCGGAGCTTTCACCCGCCATGTCCAGTCGCCCCGCGACCCGCCCAGCAGGTCACGGGGCCGTTGTCCGCTCGGCCGCGGCCTCGGACGTGGTCAGTGGACGACGTCGTACACCAGCTTCTGGATTCCGTTGCCGTAGGAGTTGCTCTCGACGAGCTTGAGGTTCTGCTTGTCCTTGTCGGTGTCGCTGAACAGCCGCTTGCCCGCGCCGAGCAGGACGGGGAAGACCAGCAGGTGGTAGCGGTCGATCAGGCCTGCGTCGGACAGGTTGCGGTTCAGCGTGGCGCTGCCGTGGACGATGATCGGCCCGCCCTCGGTTCGCTTGAGCGCGGCGACGTCGTCCAGCGAACGCAGGATGGTGATCTCGCCCCAGTTGGACACGAGGTCCTGCTCGCCCAGCGTGGTGGAAACCACGTACTTCGGCATCGCGTTGTAGCCGGGAAACTCCTCGGTCATGTCGGGCCACACCGGTGAGAACGCCTGATAGCTCACCCGGCCCAGCAGCATGGCCGCGGCCTCCTCCTGCTCGCGTCCCTTGAGTTCGTATACGGCCTCGTCGAACTCGATGTCCTTGAAGGTCCAGCCCGAGTTGCGGTAGCCCGGTTCTCCGCCGGGTCCCTCGACGACGCCGTCGAGCGAGACGAACGCGGTGGTGATCAGGGTGCGCATGGGTTGCTCCTTGCTGGTTCGGAAGTTGCTGTCACCAGTGCGTCGAACGAGTGTGGCCGGATTCGACACCAAGCGCGGAAAAAAATCGCCCGCGAGCCCTCGGCCTCTTCCAGCTGCTGGTCCGCGAACACCGGTGTCCGGGCCGGCGTGAGCTCAGCGTGGCTGAGCACGTTGACCACCCGGCCACCCGGATCACGGACGAAGAACCGCCGCACGCCCCACTCCTCGTCCTGGAGGGATGGACGATCTCCGCTCCGCTTTCCCTCATGGCCGCGTAGGCCGCGTCCACATCGTCCACCTCGACACTCACATCGGGGGACACCGGCGCGGTCCTGTCGTCGGGGAGGAAGAAGTTGAGCTGCGCCGTCGGGCTGGCCGGGGAGGCGAGCGTCATGACCCAGCCGTGGTTCATGACTTCCTCGAAGCCGAGCAAGCCATAAAACTCCCGGCTATCCTGCGCCGACGCTGACCGGGCATTCGGCACGACGCGGCGGACGGTCATCAACGGCTCCAAACGTAACGGCACGGAGGTACTCTGCGCGATCCGCGACAGTACTGCGACCCGCCCAACGTCGCACCCGCTTTCGACGGGGCCTACCCGGGCAGGTCGCGCAGCCAGGCAAGAGCGTCGGGCAACTCGACGACGTCGGCGTATTTGGCGTCGAGATCGGCGAGGTTGGCCTCGTGCAGTTGAGGGGAGCGGTCCGCGCAGCCCTGGCGAACCACCTGCGGCCGCAGCCCGTGGCACAGCGCGTCGGTGGCGGAAGCTCGCACGCACCCGGACGTGGAGAACCCGGCGAGCACGACCGTATCCACACCGAGCGCGTGCAGTGTGGAGGCAAGGGAGGTGCCGAAGAACGCCGAGGCGTACTGCTTGACCACCACCGGTTCGCCCCGGCGCGGTCGCAGTGGGGCTGCGATCGCGCCCCAGTCGCCCTCGGCGTCCTCGGCGAAGGCGGCCAGCGCGGGCACCTTGCGCGCGAACAGGCCGCCGTCGGCCATCCCTGCCGCGTACTTCACAGCCGTCCAGCACACCGGCCGCCCCGCCGAGCGGGCCGCATCAACCAGTTCGGCCGTCGCCGCGATCGCGGGCGCCGGTTCCGGGAGCAGGAACGGTCCACCCTGCTCGGTGTAGGCGCGCACCATGTCGATCACGACGAGCGCGGGACTTTCGCCCCAGCCGACCCTGCCGGAGAACGCCGCGCCGTGCGGCCCCGCACTCATGCCGTTGACCACCGTGGACGCTTCGGTGCGGGCAACCCGGTCTCCTCCTCGCAGCGTGCCAGCAGTTCCTCGATCGGCGGTCCCATGTCGAACACCGGCAACTCCGCGGGCCGGGCCGCCTGTAGTTCCTGTCGCAGCGCGTCGGTCGCCGCCTGGTCAACGGCGCCGTCTGCGTCCAGCACGACGCCGTAGCGGCGTGCCCCGTCAACCGTCACCAGGCTACGTGCCACCTCCAGCGCCACCAGTTCCGGGTCGCGCCGCAGCGGGTCACCCCAGCCGCCACCGCCCCAGGTGACGAAATGCAGCACGTCGCCTGGGCGAACCGGCACGTCGTGACACTTGCTCGGCAGCATCTGGGTGGTGCCGTCGGCACGTTCCAGCCATTTCCTGCCGCGTGCTCCAGGCGTTCCGCCGTTGACGCCCCACGGGTAGGTCAGCCACCGGTCGTCGTGAATCGCGATCGTGCCCGGCTCCTCGAAGACGTAGGTCACGTCGACCCCGTTGCCGCCGCGGTGCAGACCCGCGCCGCCGGTGTCGGCGACGGTCTCCCAACGCTCGATGCGCAGCGGATAGTAGGACTCCAGGTACTCGCAAGGGATGTTGACGAAGCTCGGCCACAGCGAATGGCCGTCAGGACCGTCGCCCAGCGGCCTGCCGGGAATGCCGCCGAACCCGATCGAGTACAGCTGGAACCACTCGCCCTTGCGCTCGCCCGAGGTGTAGTGCCCCGAGTACATGAAGTGCGGGCTCGAGGAGAACCCTGCCGCGTTGAGCAGTGCCGGGTTCGTCTGCCCCAGCAGGCCGCCGAACAGGTCGAACACCCGGCCGATGCCGTGGTTTCGGCCGTTGAGGGACGCCGGATGCTTCGGCTTCCAGTAGGAACCGTCCGGGATGGTGACATCCACCAGCGGGTAGAAGCCGTCGTTCCACAGGATCTGCGGGTCAGCCACCGTGATCATGTAGATGCCGAAGAACATCCGGGTCAGGTTCTCGTTGATGTAGTAGTTCACCGGCCCCTCTGCCTGCGGGGAACTTCCGGTGAAGTCCAGGTGCACCTTGTCGCCGTGGCGGGTCAGCGACAGCTTCAGCTCGTACGGCCCGTTGCCCACCCCGTCGTCGCAGATGTAGTCGGTGAAACTGATCGTCTTGCCGTCCTCGAACACCGAACGCAGCAACACCTTCATCGCGTCGTAGTTGCGCTGCAGCAGCGCGTCCAGGGCGGAGAGGTAGGTGGCGGTGCCGAAGCGCTCGCACATCTCGACCACCCTGCGCCCTGCGGTGCGGCAGGCCGCGACGAGCCCGTTGAGGTCAGCGCGGTTCCAGTCCGGCATCCGCACCTGGTTCAGGATGATCTTCAACGCGTCGGTGTTCAGCTCGCCCGCGCGATACAGCTTGAACGGTGGGATGACCACGCCCTCTTCGTAGATGGTGCGAGCGTCGGTGGGCATGGAACTCGGGGTCTTGCCGCCGACGTCGGACATGTGGCCGAACATCGAGGCCCAACCCACCAGCCTGCCCTCGTGGTAGATGGGCATCACCAGCAGCCAGTCGTTGGCGTGGCTGATCGCGGCCCCACAGGCGTAGGGGTCCGACGTCAGCAGGATGTCGCCTTCCTCGATGGTGTCGTCGAACCCTTCGAGGAAGTCCGGAACGGACAGTCCGAACTGGCCGACCACCATCTTCCCGCTCGGATCGCCGATCAGCGGGAACTCGTCGTGCTGCTCGCGGATGCCGGGCGAAAGGGCCGTGCGGAACAGCACCTCGTCCATCTCGTAGCGGGCGTTGCGCAGCCCGTTCTCGATGAGGTCGAGAGTTACCGGGTCGACATCGAGTTGGGGCAGGTCGCCGGTCGCGGTCTCGATGATGCGTGCCATGGCTCAGGCCTCCACCGGGTTGATCAGCAGGCTGCCGGAGGGGTGCACCGTGGCGGCGTGTCCGGGCAGCACGAGTGTCGTGGAATCCATCTCGGTGACGATCGCGGGTCCGGTGACGACGTCGCCCGCGCGCAGCTTGCTCCGGTCGTAGACGGTCGCGTCCAACCGCTCTCCGGTCACGTGGATGGGATGGGTGTCGACGATCGCACCCGAGGCGTCGCCGGTCGTCCGCCCGAGCTGCACCGGCGCGACGGACGGGCGCGGCCCTGTGACGGTCGCCCGCGCGTTGACCAGCTCGTGGTCGACCGAAAGCAGGAACGAGAACAGCCGGTCGTGCTCGGCGTCGAAGCGCTGCGCCAACGTCCGTAGCGCGGTGTCGGGGTCGTCGAGCCATGCCGGGTCGAGGTCCACCGGGATCTCGAAACCCTGCCCGTGGTAACGCACGTCCACCTCGAACGCCACGGTCTGGTCGGCGGGATCGATGCCCTGTTCGCGAAGGCGGTGCCCGGCTTCGTCGCCCAACTCGCGCAGGATCGTGGCCAGCTCCGAGCCGGTGAGGTCGGCGAAGCGGCGCAGCACCGTTCTCGCGGCCACGTCGCGCAGGCCGGTGGTCGCGTCTCCCAGCGCGCACAACACGCCGGGAGACGGCGGCACGATCACCGGCCAGGCTCCGGTGAGCTTGCCGAGCGCGTTGGCGTGCAGCGGGCCCGCGCCACCGAACGCGACCAGCGCGAAGTCGCGCGGGTCGAACCCCTGCTGTACCGACACCAGCCGCAGCCCGCCGAGCATGTTCTCGTTGACGATGTCCACGATGCCCGCCGCGGCGGCTTCCGTGCTCGGCAGCCCCATCGCCTCCGCGACCTTGCCGACCGCGGCCCGTGCCGCCTCGACGTCCAGCGTGATCTCCCCGCCCGCGAGCGCGGGCGGCAGGTAGCCGAGCACCACGTTGGCATCGGTCACTGTCGGTTCCGTGCCGCCCTTGCCGTAGGCGGCGGGGCCGGGGTCGGCTCCTGCCGACTGCGGGCCGACTCGCAGTGCCCTGGTGAGCTCGGGCACGTGGGCTATCGACCCGCCGCCCGCGCCCACCGTCCGAACGTCCACACTGGATGCTCGAACGGTGAGGTCGCCGACCTTGGTCTCGCGTCCGATCCGGGGACTGAGGTCCTGCACGAGTGCCACGTCGGTGGACGTGCCGCCCATGTCGAAGGTGATGAGGTCGCGGTAGCCGCACTGCCGCGCGACCCACACCGCGCCGGTGACGCCACCGGCGGGGCCGGACAGCAGCATGGTCACCGGCGCGGCCGTGGCCGCCTCGGCCGTGGACAGCCCGCCGTCGCTGCGCAGGATCGCCAGTTGCCCCGCGACACCGCCTTCGCCGAGCTTGCCCGCGAGCGTGTCGACGTACTTCTTCACCTGTGGCTGGACGTAGCCGTTGGCTACGGTCGTGACAGTGCGCTCGTACTCGCGCAACTCCGGCAGCACGTCGGAGGACAGCGACACCGGCACGCCCGGTAGCTCCTGAGCGGCGAGCTCGGCGACCCGCCGCTCGTGTGCGGGGTTGGCGAAGGAGTTGATGAGTGAGACGGCGAGCGCCTGGATCTGCCGTCCCCGCAGTGTCCGAAGCTTGGCGCGGACGTCGTTGTCGTCGAGTGCCCGCAACACCGTGCCGTCGCTGGCGAGGCGTTCCTCGATCTCGACGGTGTTCTCCAGTGCGGCCAGCGGTTCCGGCTTCGGCCAGATGATCCAGCCTGCCAGCCCGCCCGGCACGTAGGACCTGGCGATCTGCAGCACCTGCCGGAACCCGCTGGTGGTGACAAGGCCCACCCTGGCGCCCTTGCCCTCGAGAATCGCGTTCGTAGCGACGGTGGTGCCGTGCAGCACCTGAGCCACCTGCCCGAGCGCGATCCCGGCCTCGGCGCAGACCTTGCCGATTCCGTTGAGCACCCCGACGGACTGGTCCGACGGCGTCGAAGGGGTCTTCGCGCGCCAGGTGGCGCCGCTGGTCTCTTCGACGAGTAACACGTCGGTGAAGGTGCCGCCGACGTCGACACCGAGGCGATAACTCATGTCCTCTCCTGCTCCATGGCGGCACGGACCATCACGGCCCGGGCGTTGCGGATATGGGCCGTCATGACGGCCTGTGCCCACTCCGGGTCGCCCGCCCTGACGGCGTCGACGATCTCGACGTGGTGGGCCAGGCTCCGGCGCAGCGACGCGTCGTCGTAGGTGTGGAAGTTGCGCAGCACGATCGGTACGTGCACCGCGTTGGCGAGTGCGCTCGCCAACGCCGGGTGATCGGCGAGGGTGGCCAGTCGCTGGTGGAACTCGCGGTTGAGCGGCACCAGCGTGTCCAGGTCCTGCCGCGGTCCCGGGCTGCCGATCTCGACCATCGCCGTGGCGAGGTCCGCGAGGTCGTCGACATCGGTGTCTCGGGCTTTCCTTGCGGCCAGCGCGGTGAGTCTTGGCTCCAGCGAGGTGCGGAGGTCGAAGATGCCCTCCAGTTCCGCGACGGTCCAACTGCTGACGCGTGCGCCCCTGTTGGGCACCAGGTCCACCAGGCCTTCGGCGGCCAGCCTGCTCAGCGCCTCGCGCACCGGCGTGCGACTCACCCCGAGCCTGGCCGCCAGTTCTACCTCGCCGAGGCGGGAGCCTGCGCGGAACTCGCCTTTGAGGATGAGTTCCCGCAGGGCGTCCACGGCCCGCCCCGAGGTGGTCGCTGCTTGTGTCACACATCACCTCTCGTGTGGATTGTGTGCAACATATGCCCGAAGGCGTTCCATGTGCAATCGATACGGCGTAAATTCCTCGTGTCTGTATGCATGGAGGTTGCGGTGGGAGATCTGCTTGGTGGCCTTAACCGGCCGAGGGCGCGCCTGCGCGAGCTACTGGCGGTGCGGCGACCGCTTGTGGCCCCGGGGGCCTACGACGCGCTGTCCGCGCGGTTGGTGGAGCAGGCCGGCTTCGATGCCGTCTACATGACCGGGTTCGGCACCACGGCGTCGCTGATCGGCAGGCCGGACGTCGGGCTGCTCTCCTCGGCCGAGATGATCGACAACGCCGCGCGGATCGTGTCCGCCGTGGACGTCCCGGTGATCGCGGACGCGGACACCGGGTTCGGTAACGCGATCAACGTGGTGCGCACGGTGCGGTCCTACGAGCAGGCCGGAGTATCGGCGATCCACCTCGAGGACCAGGTCATGCCGAAGAAGTGCGGGCACATGAGCGGCAAGGCGGTGATCTCCAAGGAGGAGATGACCGGCAAGCTGCGCGCGGCCGTCGCCGCCCGGCACGATCCCGACTTCCTGATCATCGCGAGGACCGACGCCGCAGCGGTGCACGGACTCGACGACGCCATCGACCGTGCCCGGGCCTACGCCGACGCGGGCGCCGATGTGCTGTTCGTGGAGGCACCCACCAGCGAAGCAGGGATCGAGCGGGTCGCGGCCGAGTTGTCCGGGGTGGCGCCGCTGGTGTTCAACTGGGCCGAGGGCGGCCGCACACCACCTGTCCCGGCCGCTCGCATCGCCGAACTGGGGTTCTCGCTGGTGCTGTTCCCCATCGGCACACTGCTCGCGGCCACGGCGGGCATGCGGGCACTGCTTGAGGTGTTACGGATCGAGGGCACCCCCGCTTCCGCACTGCCGGGGCTTCCTTCGTTCGACGAGTTCACCGAACTGGTCGGGCTGGGCGAGGTGCGAGACCTGGAGCGCAGGTTCAGCTAGCTGGTCCGGTCCGTTTCCTTCGACCCGAGCAGCCGAGGTGCCATCGAGGCGGCCTCCGGCCGCGCACCCGTCTGCACGCTGTCGGCCAGCGCACGCGCCCAGTCGCACAGCCCGGTGATGTCGATGCCGTGTGGGGCCGACTCGCCGTAGCGCCCGATCCCGTCCGCGCCCCTGCGCAGCAGCGAGGCCGCACCCGTGGGGTTTCCCCGCGCGGCGTGGGTGACTCCCACGGCGAGCTGGGCCAACCCCCGCCACAGGTCGCCTTCGGCCTCGGGGCCGGACTTCCACGCGTCCTCGAACACCTCGTGCGCGTGAAACGGCATCCCCTCGTCCAGCAGCCGCTGCCCCTCGCGCAACGTTTCGCCCGCGGAACGTGCCACGCCCTCCGGTTGCCGCTGGACCCCGTTGGCGCCGTAGGGCAGCGGCCTGCCGAGGCCGTCGCGTGGTCGCGCGTTGCGGGCGCGGCCTGCCTCGTCGCGGTCGCGCTCACCCATGGCCCGAGTCTGGCACGCGGCCCACGGCAGCGGCAGTGGCACCGAACACGCGGTCCTGGCCCGCAGTGGCGGCTAACCCCTCTTGCCTTTGGTGGCGTCCGACGCCTTGACCTCCGGTGGCTGCGGTTCCTCGTCGATCGGCATGGTTTTGCCGGTGAAGGTGATATGTCCTTCCCGGTACATGCGCTCCACCATGTGCGGGTAGTGCAACTCGAAGGCGGGTCGCTCGGAGCGGATCTTCGGCAGTTCGGTGAAGTTGTGCCGCGGTGGCGGGGAACTGGTGGCCCACTCCAACGAGTTGCCGTAGCCCCACGGGTCATCCACCTCGACCGGATCACCGAAGCGGTAGCTGCGCACCACGTTCCACAGGAACGGCAGCATCGAAAGGCCGAGAATGAACGCCCCGACCGTGGAGACCATGTTCAGGGTCGTGAACCCGTCGGAGGGCAGGTAGTCGGCGTAGCGCCGAGGCATTCCCTCATTGCCCAGCCAGTGCTGCACCAGAAACGTCGTGTGGAAGCCGACGAAGGTGAGCCAGAAGTGCAGCTTGCCGAGGCGTTCGTCGAGCATCCTGCCGGTGAACTTGGGGAACCAGAAGTAGATCCCGGCGAACGTGGCGAACACGATGGTTCCGAACAGCACGTAGTGGAAGTGCGCCACCACGAAGTAGGTGTCGTGGATGTGCCAGTCCAGCGGCGGTGCCGCGAGGATGACCCCGGTGAGACCACCGAGCAGGAACGTCACCAGGAACCCGAGGGACCACAGCATCGGGGTCTCGAAGGTCAGTTGCCCCTTCCACATGGTGCCGATCCAGTTGAAGAACTTGATGCCGGTCGGTACGGCGATCATGAAGGTCAGGAACGCGAAGAACGGCAGCAGCACCGCACCGGTGGCGAACATGTGGTGGGCCCACACCGCCAGCGACAGCGCCGTGATGCCCATGGTCGCGAACACCATGAGCCGGTAGCCGAACAGTGGCTTGCGGGAGAACACCGGGATGATCTCGGTGATGATCCCGAAGAACGGCAACGCGACGACGTAGACCTCGGGGTGGCCGAAGAACCAGAACAGATGTTGCCACAGGATGGCGCCACCGTTGGCCGGATCGAAGACGTGCGCGCCGATGATCCGGTCGGCGGCGAGGCCGAGCAAGGCGGCGGTGAGGATGGGGAACACCGCCAGGATCAGCACGCTGGTGAACAGGATGTTCCAGGTGAAGATCGGCATCCGCCACATCGTCATGCCGGGGCAGCGCAGGCAGACGACCGTCGTGACCATGTTGACCGCGCCGAGGATCGTGCCGAGACCACTCACGGCCAGCCCCATGATCCACATGTTGCCGCCGATGCCCGGCGAGAACGGCGTCGTCGACAGCGGGGCGTAGGCGGTCCAGCCGAAATCGGCGGCCCCGCCGGGGGTCAGCAGCGAACTGAGCACCATCAGCCCGCCGAACAGGAACAACCAGTACGACAACGCGTTCAACCGGGGAAACGCGACATCGGGGGAGCCGATCTGGATGGGCAACACCAGGTTGGCGAAGGCGAAAAGCACCGGTGTCGCGTACAGCAGCAGCATGATCGTGCCGTGAATGGTGAACAGCTGGTTGTACTGCTCCTGCGACAGGAAGTGCAGGCCGGGCTGGCCGAGTTCGGCACGGATCAGCAACGCCATCACGCCACCGATCATGAAGAAGCTGATCGAGGTGACGAGATAGAGCTTTCCGATCAGCTTGTGATCAGTGGTGCGCAGCAGGTTCAGAAGGCCTTGGCCGCGCTTGCCCGGCGTGGGTGCCGGCTGCTGGATTCTGGTCGGACGAAGACCGATCTGCGTATCCACGGATGCACCTTTCGCCTGTGCAGGGTGCGTCCCCGAGCGGCTCGCACGGGCCGCTCGAGAGGGTCGGCAATAACGTTAGACCCGCTACCGGGTGGTCGCATCCCGTCGAACGGGGGTCCCACCCGTGGCTATTGCTGGTAGGACTCGACCTCGCTGACCGGGCGTTCGTGTGCCTGATCGGGATCGTCGCCGAACTCTGCCCGTGCGCGCCGCTGCCGCAGCAGATCCCAACACTGGTCGAGCTGTTGCTCCACCTCGCGCAAGCGCTTGCGATCGTGGTCACCCAATCCGGTACCGGTCGCGTGAGACCGCAGGCGGTGTTCCTCGGCGATCAGCTCGTCGATGTGGGCGATGATGTCTTCCTCGGCCATCGGTCACTCCCTTCCACCCCGCCGCTTGCCCCCGCAGTTAGCCCGCTAAACGCGCCTAGCCGACCGCAGTTAGCCCGCGAAACGTGGTTGGAGCATGCGGGAGATACCTCTGCCCGCGGCCTGGACGAGAGGGACGAGGTTCATCGGTTCCGCAGTGCCTGCCCGCACGACCAGAGACACTGCGGCCACCACCTCGTCGTTCCTGCCGCGGATCGGAGCCGCGACGGAGAGCGCGTCGAGCGTCACCTGGCCGTCACTGACGGCGTACCCACCGCGCCGCACGGCCGCAAGCACTTCGCGAAGGCGGTCCGGATCGGTGATCGTCTTGGGGGTGTAGGCGTGCAGCGGCGAGGTCAGCGCCTGCTGCTGGACCTCGGTGGGAGCGTGTGCGAGCAGCACGAGCCCCACGCCCGTGGCGTGCAATGCGAACCGACCACCCACTCGGGTCAGCACGGGCACCGCGTACCGGCCCGCGATGCGTTCCACGAACACCAGCTCCAGCCCCTCGCGGACCGCGAGCTGCACGTTCTCGTGGGTGACCTCGTAAAGGTCCTCGAGAAACGGCATCGCCACGTCGCGCAACGCCAGCCCCCGTGGCGCCAGTGAGGCGACCTCCCACAGCCGTAGCCCGATGCGGTAGCGCCCGTCGGTACCGCGTTCCAGCGCTCCCCACCTGACCAGTTCGGCGGCGCGCCGGTGTGCGGTCGGCAACGACACACCGGCCCGCCTCGCCAACTCGCTCAACGACAGATCCGGCGTGGCCGGGGTGAACGCCTCGAGCATCGCGAGCACCTTCGCCGTCACCGACCGGGTGTCCGCGCCAGCCCCGTTGCCCACCCCGGCTCCTACAGCTCCAGTACCAGGCGTGGCCCGCACGACCGCGACACACAGATCATCATCGTCTCTCCCGCCTCGCGTTCCTCGTCGGTCAGCAACGAGTCGCGGTGGTCGGGTACGCCCTCGCGCACCTCGGTCTCACACGTTCCGCAGGTGCCCTCCTGACAGGAGGAAAGCACCGGTATGCCCGCGTCCTCGACCACTTCCAGGATCGACTTGTCCGGCGGCACGAGCAACGTCACGCCGGAGTGGGCGAGTTCGACCTCGAACGCCTGCCTCGGCCCGGCGTCCGCGCCCTGCTTCGGCGAGAACCGCTCGACGTGCAGGGCTCCCGGTGGCCACGTCGCGCAGCGCCGCTCCACCTCGGCGAGCAACGGTTCGGGCCCGCAGCAGTACACCGCCGTGTCCGGCTCAGGGGCCGCCAGCAGGCTGTCGAGGGGCAGCAGTCCGGTCTCGTCCTGCGGACGTAGTTCAACCCGGTCGCCGTAGGTGTCGGTGAGCACATCGGCGAACGCCATCGAAGCCCGAGTCCTGCCGCCGTAGACAAGCCGCCAGTCGGCTCCACGGGAGTGGGCGGCGGCCACCATCGGCAGGATGGGCGTTATCCCGACGCCGCCCGCGAGGAACAGGTACCTGGGAGAGTCCACGAGCGCGAAGTTGTTCCTCGGCCCGCGTACCCGCACGGTGTCGCCCTCGGCCAGCCGATCGTGCACGTAGGCGGACCCACCTCTGCTGTCCGGCTCCCGCAGCACGGCGACGGCCAGTTCGCTGCGATCCGCCGGGTCGCCGCACAGCGAGTACTGCCGCTCAAGGCCCTCACCCAGCAGCAGGTCGACGTGGGCACCCGGCTCCCACTCCGGAAGCGGGCCGCCCCGGGGATCACGCAGCGTCAGCCGCGCCACCCCATCGGCCACCGCCTCCTTGCGTGCCAGCACGAGGTCCAACTCGGTCACCGCTTCCTCCACTCACACTCGCGCGAGTTCCCGTACCGAAGGTGGCACCGGTTGCTGTTCGGGCGGCTGGTGCCCCCTCGGGTGGCCGAGCAGCCAGTCCCACAGCTCCACCGGGTCCTCGCTGGTGTGCTCGGCACCGCAGTGGCACACCCCGAGCAGCAGGTCGGTGTTGAGCACCCAGTGAATGCGAAACACGGTGTCACCGTGCAACATCGCCACCCGTGCACTCATGACCGCACCGAAGCCTGCCGCTGCTGGGACTGCTGCCCCCGCTCGATCATCCGCTTGAGGAAGCGGCGCGCGGCAAGCCCGCCGGTGTCGATGTTGATGCTGAGCTCCTGGTAGCCCTCGGGCTCGGTCTGGATGACCTGCTCGAGGATGTCCAGCGCCCGCACGTCCTGCAGCACCACGGTGCGGTTGCTCTCCGCGAGGAACTTCGACACCTCCTCGTCGTCGAGCGCGAAGTCCCTCGCCACGGCCCAGAAGTCGTGCGTGCTGTGCTCGGTCTCCGGAGTGATCGCGTACACCACCTCGACGTGGAAGGCATCGGGGTCGGTGCCGTCGTCGGCAGGCAGCACTCCGACTGGCGCGACCCTGCTGTGCAGCAGGTACAGGCACGGCGGGTGGTACTCGATGTCCTGCCAGCGCGTGATCCGGCCCTCGATGCCGGTGGACTTGGCGTAGAAGGAGGGGCACTCGGCGTCAGCCATGTGCCTGCTGACGTAGATGACCTCCTTCTCCTCGTCGACCTCGGTGCTTATCGGGGTGTTGGCCACCTCAGGCGTACCGATGTAGCCGCCGTGCAGGTAGGTCTCGTGCGACAGATCCATCAGGTTGTCCACGAGCAGGTCGTACCGTGCGGCGAGCGGCTCCATGCCCGACACCGTGGTGTAGGCGGGGTCGGACAGCCACGGCGCCCTGGGGATCAGCGCCGGGTCGGCCTTGTCGTGGTCGCCGATCCACACCCAGACGAACGAGTCCTGCTCCACGAGTGGGTAACTCGGAACCCGCGCGGTGCGGGGAATCCGGGTCTGGCCGGGAACGAAGACGCAGCTACCCGCCTTGTCGTAGGTGAACCCGTGGTAGCCGCACACGATCTTGTCGCCGTCGAGCCTGCTTTCCGACAGCGGGTACCGGCGGTGCACGCAACGGTCCGCCAGCGCGACGGCTTCACCGGCCTCGGTGCGGTAGAACACGATCGGTTCTCCGAGGATGGTGCGGGGGAACAGTTCGCGGCCGATCTCTCGGCTGTAGGCCGCTACGTACCACTGGTTGCGGGCAAAGGTCGTCATTGACGTCGCTCCTTGGCAGATGCTGGGACGCGATGAGGAGTTGCCTCGACTGTGAAGCGACGCCAATGAGCTGACCACGCCTGTTTTCACTGACCGAAAGAAATTGTGGGATCTGGTCCGCGGCCGCGGGCGGCGCTCAGGCCGCCCGCGTCAACGGTGCCGTCGCGGGTTCGAGCGCCAGCGAGAGCACTTGCCGAACGCTGCTCACCGGGTGCACCTCGAGTTGCTCGAGGATGTCGCCGGGCACGTCGTCGAGGTCGGGCTCGTTGCGCTGCGGGATGATCACCGTGGTGATCCCGGCCCGATGCGCCGCGAGCAGCTTCTGCTTGACTCCGCCGATCGGAAGCACCCTGCCGGTCAACGACACCTCGCCGGTCATCGCGACGTCGGCCCGTACGAGCCTGCCGGTCAGCAGCGAGGCCAGCGCTGCCGTCATGGTGACGCCCGCCGACGGTCCGTCCTTCGGCACGGCACCCGCGGGGACGTGGATGTGCACACCACGCTCCTTGAGATCGGCCACCGCGAGCTCGAGTTCGGCGCCACGCGAACGCAGGTAGGACAGCGCGATCTGTGCCGACTCCTTCATCACGTCGCCGAGTTGTCCCGTCAGCGTCAGCCCCGTGCCGCCGGACTCCGGGTCCGCCAGCGAGGCTTCCACGTAGAGCACGTCGCCGCCCGCTCCGGTGACGGCAAGCCCGGTGGCCACTCCGGGCATGGAGGTGCGTTGCTCGCCAGGTGGCAGCGACGACTCCGGCAGGTGCCTCGGCCTGCCGAGGTAGCCGGCCAGGTCCTGCTCGTCGATGGTCACCGGCAGTCGGGCCTGCTGAAGTGCCACCCGCGTGGCCACCTTGCGCAGCACCTTCGCGATAGCGCGGTTCAGCTCCCGCACGCCCGCCTCCCGGGTGTACTCGCCCGCCATGCGGCTCAGCGCCCCGTCGGTGAGCACGACATCGCCAACACTCATGCCCGCGCGCCGCGACTCCCTCGGCAGCAGGTGGTCCCTGGCGATCGTCACCTTCTCGCGTTCGGTGTAGCCGTCCAGCGTCACCAACTCCATGCGATCGAGCAGCGGCGCTGGCACGGTCTCCAGCGCGTTGGCCGTCGCGAGGAACACCACATCGGACAGGTCGAGTTCGACCTCCAGGTAGTGGTCCCGGAAGGTGTGGTTCTGCTCGGGGTCCAGCACCTCGAGCAGCGCTGCCGTGGGGTCACCTCGGTAGTCGGCTCCCACCTTGTCCACCTCGTCCAGCAACACCACCGGGTTCATCGAGCCGGCGTCCCGGATTGCCCGCACGATACGACCGGGGAGTGCGCCTACGTACGTGCGCCGGTGCCCGCGGATCTCCGCCTCGTCACGGACACCACCGAGCGCCACGCGCACGAACTCGCGGCCCATCGCCTTGGCGATCGACTCGCCGAGCGAGGTCTTGCCGACCCCGGGAGGGCCTGCCAGCGCGAGCACGGCACCCGAGTGCCGACCTGCGACGGTGGATTCGGCACGGCGCTGCCGGACGGCCAGGTACTCGATGATGCGTTCCTTCACGTCGTCGAGTCCGGCGTGGTCGGCGTCGAGCACCCGGCGAGCGCCCGCGATGTCGTGCACGTCGGTGGTTCGCGTGTTCCACGGCAGGTCGAGCACCGTGTCGAGCCAGGTGCGGATCCAGCCGCTCTCCGGTGACTGATCGGAGGTGCGCTCCAGCTTCTGCACCTCCGCCAGCGCAGCCTCGCGGACGTGGTCGGGCAGGTCGGCGGATTCCACCCTGGTGCGGTAGTCGTCGGAGTCGCCGGAGTCACCGCCGCCGTTGAGTTCGCCGAGTTCCTTACGGATGGCCTCCAGCTGCCGCCTGAGCAGGAACTCCTTCTGCTGCTTCTCCATGTCAGCCTCTACATCCTTGCGGATGGTGTCGCTGACCTTCAGCTCGGCCAGGTAGGCGCGGCCGCTTTCCAGTGCCAGCTCCAGGCGAGCCGAGACGTCGAGGGTGCGCAGCAGTTCCAGTTTCTGGGCGGTATCGAGGTAGGGGGCGTTGCCAGCGAGGTCCGCGATGGCCGAGGGGTCGTCGACCTGCTGGACGGCGTCCAGCATCTGCCACACTCCCCGCTGCTGCAGCAGCGAGACCACGATCGACTTGAACTCCGTGGCCAGCTCGCGAGCCCGCTCGTCAGCGGCGGGTTCCGCGGCGGGCTCGGCCTTGGCCCAGCTCACCGCCGGACCGGAGGAGGCCGATACCTCATCGGCCGAGGCAGCGCGGTGGTAGGCCCGGTGCGTTCCGCGCAGCAGTGCCGCCGACCCACCGCCGGGAAGCCTGCCGAGGCGTTCCACCGTGGCGACCGTCCCGATCTCGGCCAGTGCGCCTTCCACCCGCGGCACCACGAAGACCTCGGCCTTCGTCGGCCGGGTCGACCTCACACCCGGTAGCGCGGCGCCGGAGCTCCTCCCGTTGACGGCTTCCACGGCGGCACGCGTCTGCTCGCCCGCCAGATCGAGCGGCACGATCATGCCCGGCAACAACACATCGTCATCGAGGGGAACAACGGGCAGCAGTTGCGTCCGTGTCATCAGTTCGCTCCCGTCTTGTTGAGTACCTTTCACTCAACTTTCTGGAGCGCCTTTTTGTTTCCCCTCGTCGTTCGCCTGCAGCGATCACCGAGCGGGCAGCCGGTACCACGACGTCCACAGCGGCCGGTAGCCGTGGGAGTACCAAAACGGTGTGGATCGGGGGTTGGCCAGCGCGTGATGCAGCAGCACCACCTCAACGCCCGACTCGTCGAACACCTGGTGCGCGTGAGCGGTGAGCGCCGAACCCACCCCCGTGCTTCGCGCTTCCTCCGCCACGTTGAGAGACGCCAGGTACCCCACCCGTTCGGCCGCGACGTGTCCGCTGATCCAGTCGGAGTCGGGCGGCAACTGGATGTGCAACAGGCCGAGCGGCTTGCCGTACACCTCCGCGATCCACAGTGCCGGTTGGGTGGCGTCGCGGGCGAGCAGGTCGCGGGTTTGCGCGCGCAGCGCCTCCTCCTCGCCCGGTCGCCGTGGCACGAGGCCGAACTGGGCGTCGTAGCGACGCAGCTCGAGTTGCAGGCGTAGCGCGGTGTCCAGGTCGGCAGGTTCGGCCGCGCGGATACGCACGCCGGGTACGGCGGGCGGCCCGCCACCGAGCCGGTCGGCCGGCCGCACCGCCAGCACCCGTGCGGGCGCGAAGCGGTGCCGCAGCAGTTCGGCCGACCCCGCGCTGTCCCTGCTCGGCCGGGTGACGACCGCGGCTGTATCTGGGTCACTGGCGGCCGTGTCCTCCTCGAGCAGTCGTTGCCAGGCGGCCAGCAGTGAGTCCAGCGCCTGCCCGGGGGAGTGGCCCGCAAGGCGCACGTCCAGCCGGTACTCGGCCAGCGGCCGCCACAGCGCCGCGCTGGAGGCGAGTTCGACGCGGGAGCGGGTCGCCAGCGCGGTCGCCTCGGCCACGGTCAACCGCGTCCCGTCGGAGTCGTCCCATGGCCTCGGCACAGGAAGCAGCGAGTCGGCCGCGCTGAGCCGCTTCGTGTGCTCGGTGACTATGGCTTCGATGTCCATAGCTTCATCCAACCGGACATGGTATGAGGTAGGTCACTCAGGATCAGTTACGAAACGCGACGGGAGTCGGCGATGGTGTCACCCCCGCCACCGCCAGGGCATCGCTACGTGTTGTCTCGTTAACCCTGTGGTGATGTCATAGGCGCGAAAAGAGGCCTTGATACGCCCTACGGGGTACAGTGATCCTCTCGTTCGCGGGCCGATCCCGAAAGGGTGCGTGTCACGGAAGGAGGGTGCATGCCGGGCGCACACGACGAACCCGTCGGACCCAGTACGGCTGCAGCCGAGACGCCTAACCAGCCCAGTGTCGCACCCGCATCCGCCGAAGCCCGCAGGGACGAGCGCAGGTTCCGCCTCTACACGATGGCGGTACTCACGGTCGGCCTCGCCGCCGCCGGTGCCGTCTCCGCATGGCTGCCTTTCGAGGGTTCGGTCCACCTGTGGTGGATCGGGCCACTGCTGGCGATCGCCTTTCTCGGCGCCGAGCAACTCGGTGTCAACGTCGACGTACGCAGCGGCATCTCCTGGACCATCTCCTTCACCGAGATACCGCTGGTCATCGGCTTCTTCGTCGCGCCGTTCGAGGTGGTGCTCGCCGCACACGTCGTCGCGGGTGTCACGACGCTGGTCGCCAGAAAGGTCACCGGCCGCGTGCTCTACAACGCGGGCGCCTTCCTGCTGGAGGTCACCAGCGCGTTCGCGGTCGCCGGGCTGGTCAGGCAGGCTCTCGGCAACCCGGAGCAGATGCCGTGGATCGCCGCGCTTGCAGGCACCCTCGCCGCACCGCTGGCGAGCACGCTGCTCGCCATGGCCGCGGTGCGGGTGCTGCGCCGCCGGATGCGGGCGGGCACCGTGCTCCGGCTCGCGGGCCGGATCCTGGTAGTCGGTTTCGTCAACGCCTCTGTCGGTCTCACCGGTTACCTGGTGATCTCCAAGACCCCCGGTGCGTGGCCGATCGTGCTGGCCGTCAGCGTCGGCCTCGCCGCGCTGTACTGGGCCTACTCCGATCTGCTCCGTGAGCAGCGTGACATGGAGGCGCTCTCCGACGTCAGTCTCATGGTGGCCAGGTCCGGCAGGCTCGCGGCTTCCCGGCCGGCCAGCCGTGCCGACGAGATCGGCCTCGAGATCGACGTCGGCGACTGGTCGACGATCGCCGAGCGGATCAAGGACCAGCTCGCCGCGGCCAGGGTCGTGCTGCGGCTGCGACTGGAGGCCGACGAGCCGATGAGCACGGTGGTGGCGGGCGAGGAACTGCCCGCCACGTCGGTGCCCGGCGACGATGCGCTGCTGCGGCTGCCCGGCGCACACGTGCGCCACTTCCGTATCACGGAGGCCAACACCGAGGTGCGGGCCGCGTTGCTCGACCGTGGTGCACAGGAGGCGTTGGTCGTGCCGCTTCGTAGCGCGAACCAGTTGCTGGGGGTCGTCGAGGCGCACGACAGGCTGTCGCGCTGGAGGGGCTTCGGCAAGTACGACGTGCAACTGCTCGGCACCATGGCCAGCCACCTCGCCACCGCACTGGACAACCGCAGGTTGCTGGCCGCCCTGCGGCACGACGCCTACCACGACCCGCTGACCGGGCTGCTCAACCGCCCGGGCTTTCGCCAGGTCGCGGGCGAACCGCTGCGTGAGCACGCCCAGTCGGTGATGCTGCGCGTGGACCTGGACGTGTTTTCCACGGTCAGCGACGCACTCGGTTACGCGTGGGGCGACCGGATGGTCATAGCGGCGGGCAGGCGTATGCGTGACGCACTCGGAGCCGACGTACCGCTGGCCAGGCTGGAGGGGGCCTCGTTCGCCGCGCTGCTGGTCGGGTACGGGCCGGGGGAGGCGCACGACTTCGCGCAGCTGCTGCGCGAGCAACTATCCATGCCCTATCCCGTCGACAGGTTGAGCGTCGAGGCCAACGCGATGGTCGGGTACGCGGCGAGCACGGTGGAGGACAACGGCCAGCCGGTGGACGTGGATGCGCTGCTGCAGCGCGCCGACGTCGCGGTACGTGCCACGCGAGGCGGCGAGGAGGTCAAGGCCTACGTGCCGAGCATGGGCCAGATCTTCCTGCGGCGGTTCCAGCTGGTCACCCAGTTCCGGCAGGCGCTGGAGGATGGGCAGGTCAGCGTTCACTACCAGCCGAAGGTGTCGCTGCCGGGCAAGCATGTGCTCGGGGTCGAGGCACTGGTGCGCTGGCAACACCCCGAGTTCGGCAGGGTGGACCCCGACGAGTTCGTTCCCGCGGTGGAGGCCGCGGGCCTCGTCGGCGCACTGACCTCCTTCGTGCTGGACAAGGCGCTGGACAGGGTGCGTCGCTGGATGGACGAGGGGCTGCGCATCTCGGTCGCGGTGAACCTGTCGGTGCGAAACCTCGCCGACGCGGAGTTCCCCGGCAAGGTCGCAGACGCGCTGACGCGGTTCGGCGTGCCCGCGGAACTGCTGACCTTCGAGCTGACCGAGTCGGGCGTGATGGCGGACCCGCAGCGGGCCCTGCCCATCCTGCGCGAGTTGCACGGGTTGGGCATCGAACTCGCCGTGGACGACTTCGGCACGGGCTACTCCTCGCTCGCCTATCTACGGCAGCTTCCGGTGGACCAGGTCAAGATCGACAAAAGCTTCGTGCTCGGTATGGGTACCGATCTTTCCGACCTGGCGGTGGTGCGTTCGATCGTCGAACTCGGCCACTCGCTCGGCCTCACGGTGGTGGCCGAGGGCGTGGAGGAGGACGTTGCGCGAGACCAGCTCGAGGCGATGGGTTGCGACGTGGCGCAGGGCTACCTGATCTCGCGGCCGCTGTCGGAGGAGCGGCTGGAAGCGTGGTTGCAGGCGCGGACGGCACGCTCCTTCGACCGGCAGGCCGAAGCCGTGCTGACGTTGCTCAGCTGAACCGCTCGCCCGGCGGCGACCCCACTGTCGGGCACGAAGGCGGCTCATGTACTCTTTCTCCAGGCTCGTTGAGCAGGCCCCTTTAGCTCAGTCGGCAGAGCATCTCCATGGTAAGGAGAAGGTCTACGGTTCGATTCCGTAAAGGGGCTCGGTGTCTGTATGAGGCGGTGTAGCTCAGTCGGTAGAGCAAGCGGCTCATAATCGCTGTGTCGCCGGTTCGAGTCCGGCCACCGCTACGCTGTTTCGATGAGAGAGTAAGGAGCCGTTGTGGCTGCCACCGACGTGCGACCGAAGATCACGCTGGCGTGCGAGGAGTGCAAGCACCGCAACTACATCACCAGGAAGAACAAGCGTAACGACCCGGATCGCCTGGAGATGAAGAAGTTCTGCCCGAACTGCGGAACCCACAGGGTGCACAAAGAGACGCGCTGACGCATCGAGTTCGACGAAGCCGCCCCTGCATCAGGGGCGGCTTTGTTGTGTGCAGCGATGCTGTTGGAAAAATCCCAACGATCGTAGCTACCGGCACTGAGTAACGGAGATCACTCTGTCGGGTGAGACCAACCGGTTTCCCCTGCGAAAGTGAGTTGCCGTATGAGAACAGTGTCGAGATCCGCGATCACCCTTGCGGCCAGTGCGCTCGCGCTCGGTCTGCTCGCCCCAACCGTTGCCTCCGCCACGAGTATCGAGGGCTACTCCAGTGACGTGCAGCAGGCGGCGGTCGCCGAGATCACCTCGACGGAGGGCATCACCCCTGCCGCGGCCGAGGAGATCCTGCGTGTCCAGTCCGACAGTGTCGAGACGCTGAACGGCGTCCTCGACCAGCTCGGCGACCAGCAGGCTGGAGGTTACCTCGACGACTCGGGAATGCCCGTCGTCAACGTCCTCGACGAGGCCACGGCGGCCGAACTCGCACCGTCCGGTGTCGCCGCTCGCGTGGTCGACCACTCGGCGGCCGAGTTGCGGTCCGCACGCGAGGCACTCGAGGCGGTACCCGCCGTGGCCCACACCGCCATAGCCGTTGATCCAGAGACCAACCAGGTTGTGCTCACCGTGGCCGAGGAAGCCGATGACGCTGCGGCCGCCGACCTGCTCGCGGCGGCCGCTCGCTTCGGTGACGCGGTACGCGTGGAGCACGTCACGGGCGGTCTGCACAAGGCCATCTACGGCGGCGAGGCCATCACCGGCGGAGGCAGCCGGTGTTCTGCCGGGTTCAATGTCAACTCCGGTGGCCAGCTCTACATCGTTGACGCGGGTCACTGCACGGGCGCGGTGTCGCAGTGGAACGTCGGTCCTTCTGTGGCCGCCAGCTTCCCCGGCAACGACTACGGCCTGATCCGCAACGACACCGGAAGCGGTCCCGGTGCGGTCACGCTATGGGACGGCTCTGCTCAGGCCATCAACTCGGCGAGTAACGCCACCGTCGGCCAGCGGATCTGCAAGAGCGGCAGCACCACGGGGCTGACCTGCGGTGTCGTGCAGGCCACCAATGTGACTGTCAACTACTCCCAGGGTGCGGTTCACCAGCTGATCCAGACGTCGGCGTCGGTGAACTCGGGTGACTCCGGCGGCTCGCTGTTCGCCGGAAGCACCGCGCTGGGCATCACGTCCGGCATGGGCGGCGGTAGTTCCTTCTTCCAGCCGGTGGTGGAGGCGCTCAACGCCTACGGGGTCTCGCTGAACTGACCCGAATCGCGTCCGATCGCGGTGGTCGGGCGGCGCCGCTTCGCCGCGCCGCCCGACCACGCCGTGTGGCGGAGGCGGTAACCTGCAGCGCGTGCCACTGGACCCCTCCTTCATCGGGCGTACCTACCCGCCGACGAGCACCTACGAGGTCAGCCGCGCGAAGATCGCTGAGTTCGCCGATGCCATCGGCGACCCCGCCCCGCTTTACCGAGACCCGGAAGCGGCCAAGGCGGCGGGGTATCCGGACGTGATCGCACCACCCACCTTCCTGACCATCATCAACCTGGCCTCGATCAACGCCATCGTCGCCGACCCGGAACTGGGACTGGACTACTCCCGCATGGTGCACGGCGACCAGCGTTTCACTCACCACCGACCGGTCCGAGCGGGCGACGAGTTGCGGCTGACCACACACATCGTGGACATCTTCACCCGCGCGGGAAACGACTTTCTCAACGTCCGCGCCGACATCAGCACGGTGGCCGACGAGCCGGTCTCCACCACCCACGCCCAACTCGTCGTCCGTGGAGAGTGAGGCAATGGCGGAGCGTGAAGTGATGACCAAGCCGCGGCCCGAAGTCGGCGACGAGTTGCCCGCGTTGAGCGTTCACGTGACGAGGGAACAGCTCGTGCGCTACGCGGGTGCCTCACTCGATTTCAACCCGATCCACTGGAACGAACGTTTCGCCAGGAGCGTCGGGCTACCGGACGTGATCGCGCACGGGATGCTCACGATGGCACTCGGCGGGCGCATGATCACCGATTGGCTCGGCGACCCGGGACGTGTCGTCGAGTACGGCGTTCGCTTCACCCGGCCGGTTGTCGTCGCGGACGACGCAGGCGCACTCGTGGAGTTCACCGGCAAGGTCGGCGAAGTCCGCGACGACGGCACCGCGCGCATCGACATCACCGCCAAGTTCGAAGGTAAGACGGTGCTGGGCAGGGCTCAGGCCGTGGTGCGGATCAACTGAGCTCGCGCAGTACCGCCCTGGCCATCGCACGCTCACCGCGCGCGTTCGGGTGCAGCGGCGCCGCGCCCGTCGTGGAGCGCGGACCCTCGATCCAGCGCGAGTCCGGCGGGGCGCACATCCCGTGGCCCTCGCTCGCCTTCGCCGTGTCGGCGAACTCTGCCCCGTGTTGCCGTGCCTGTTCGGCAAGCACCGTGTTGAGTCGCTGAAGCCCCCGGCGCAGGTAGGCGATGTCCGCTTCGGCGTAGGGGAGTTCGGGCGGGCACGCCGCCGGGTCGGCGGGCAGGATCGTCGGGTAGCCGACCACTACCACCCGCGCGTCGGGGGCCTTGGCGTTGATCCGCTCGAGCACCCGCCCGACAGCTTCGCCTGCGCGTTCGATCCTGGCGGTCAACTCGTCGGTTCCGCCCTCGGTCAGCCGCTGCTTGCACGACCGGCTTCCCTGCTTGGCCGCGCATTCGCCCGCCAGCGCCACCAGACCGACATCGTTGCCCCCGATACCGATCGTGATCAGCGTCGTTTCGGGCCGTACCGCGTTCAACTGCGGCGGATTGGTGCCGTCGCGGGTCGGCTGCGGGCTGGTGATGTCGCGCGTTGTCGCCCCGCTGCAACTGGCGTCGGTGAAGCGTTCGGGGTTCAACTCGGCGGCGACGAGCCGCGGATAGTTGTTCCGCGACCGGTCGCAACCGGGTGGCGAACCGACCTCCTCGCCGGTGCCGGGAGCCGAGGTGTAGGAGTCGCCGAGCGCGACGTAGTGCTGCGGTCGCTGCTGCGTATCCGGTGGCTGTCCACACCCGGTCACGAGCATCAGCACGGCGACGGCGATACCGAGACACTTGCTGCCCATCGGTTTCGTTGTATCAGTCTCGGTTGACGTCGGCGCGGCGGATGGGGTTGTCGGGTGTCCTCGCCACGGGCCCGGCAATGCGAAGAGCCCCGAGGTCATCCGACCCCGGGGCCCACGCGAACAGCCGTCAGCGTGCCTCGGACAGCAGGCTCGCGACCCGGCTCACGCCTTCCACAAGGTCCTCCTCGGCCAGGGCGTAGGAGAAGCGGAAGTAGCCGGGCGTGCCGAACGCCTCACCGGGAACGATCGCGACCTCCACCTCCCGCAGGATGAGGTCGGCCAGCGCCACGGTGTCGGCGGGCCGCTCACCCCGGATCTCCTTGCCGAGCAATGCCTTCACCGAGGGGTAGGCGTAGAACGCGCCACGCGGGGTCGGGCAGTGCACGCCGGGGATCTCCGACAGCATCGAGACGATCTTCTTGCGGCGGACGTCGAACGAGGCGCGCATCCGCTCGACGACGTCGAGTGGGCCTGCCACGGCGGCGAGCGCGGCCCGCTGCGACACGTTTGCGACGTTGCCGCACAGGTGGGACTGGAAACTGGCCGCCGCCTTTATCACGTCCTGCGGTCCGACGATCCAGCCGACGCGCCAGCCGGTCATCGAATACGTCTTCGCGACACCGTTGAGGATCAGCGTCTGGTCGGCGAGTTCGGGCACCACCACCGGCATCGACTCGGCCGTGGCACCGTCGTAGACCAGGTGCTCGTAGATCTCGTCGGTGACGACCCAGATGCCGTGCTCCACGGCCCAGCGGCCGATGGCCTCCACCTGCTCCCTCGGATAGACAGAGCCGGTGGGGTTGGACGGCGAGTTGAAAAGCAGCACCTTCGTCCGTTCGGTGCGTGCCGCCTCCAACTGCTCGACGCCGACCAGGTAGTCGGTCGAGTCGTCGGCGGTGACCTGCACCGGCACGCCACCCGCCAAAGTGATCGACTCCGGGTAGGTCGTCCAGTACGGCGCCAGCAGCAACACCTCGTCGCCCGGGTCGAGCAGCGTGGCGAACGCGGAATAGACGGCCTGCTTGCCGCCGTTGGTGACCAGTACCTGCGAGGCGTCGCACTCGAATCCGGAATCCCGCAGCGTCTTGGCGGCGATGGCCTCGCGCAGTTCGGGCAGCCCCGCCGCGGCGGTGTAGCCGTGGTTGACGCGCTCGTGTACGGCGGCGGCAGCGGCCTCGACGATGTGGTCAGGGGTGGGGAAGTCGGGCTGGCCCGCGCCGAAGCCGATCACCGGTCGTCCTTGCGCCTTGAGGGCCTTGGCCTTCGCGTCGACGGCGAGCGTCGCGGAGGGCGTGATGCCCGCGATACGGGCGGACACGCGGGAACGAGGGCTGGTGGCGGTACTCTCGGACGTGGCCATACCGGCATTTTTTCACGGTCGCGCGAAGGCGCCGATGCCGCCCTCGGCAGCGTCTGTACCGGTAGTACCGGGCGCGGTTGCGAGGCGTCATCGGGCTTGCCGTAGACTGCCGGACTTGGAACGCACGGCACGGGCCCCGCAGCTAATGTGGGGTGGGTGGAGTGCGTCCTGAAGAGCGGGTTCGCTCGCTCGAAGGGGTGTAGCTCAAATGGCAGAGCAGCGGTCTCCAAAACCGCAGGTTGCAGGTTCAAGTCCTGTCACCCCTGCGTTGACGTGTCAGGTGGAGCGGAGGAGTAGCTCGTGAGCGAGGACGGCGAGAAGGACAAGGAAAGGGCAGCCAAGCGCCCTTCCCGTCCGGTCACCGCCGCGGCTCGGCGTGAGCGCCGTGCCTCCGCTGGCACGGGAGAAGGGGCTGGCTCCGGCGCGGGGACCGGAAAGGGCACGGAGGCCAGGACGCGGCCCGCGCCGAAAGGCAAGACTTCGGACAAGGCCGCCAAGCCGCCGGGCAAGGACCGGCCGACGCCGAAGCGCAACCGCAGGGACTCGAAGCGGACGTCGCCGTTCTCGCGTCTGGTGCGGTTCGCGCGCGAGGTATGGGCCGAGCTGCGCAAGGTCATCTGGCCGACACGCAAGCAGATGGTCACCTACACCACCGTGGTGCTGGTTTTCCTGGTCTTCATGGTGGCTCTGGTCGCCGGACTCGACTACGTGTTCCTGAAGGGCATGGACTTCGTATTCGGCGAGTAGGTGGCCGGCACTCCTCGCGGGTGGCGGCGTCAACGCGACGTCCGCGACCACCACACGCGATCAACTGAGAGGACGGAAAGTGACCTCCGAGAACGGCTCAGGAGCCGGTCAGGACCTGACCGGCCTCTCCGACGAGCAGGTGCTCGCGGCCACCGGTGAAGCGGACTCGGAACACACCGAGCCCGCCGAGGCGCCGGCTCCCGCCGCCGAGGACGCGGAGGCCGACACCGCCGACACCGCCGCAGCCGAGGAGCGGGCGGAGGAGACCGAGGAGGACCCGGTCGCCAAGCTCCGTGCGGAGCTGCGGTCATTGCCGGGCGAATGGTACGTCGTGCACTCCTACGCCGGCTACGAGAACAAGGTCAAGAGCAACCTCGAGACCCGAAGGCAGACGCTGGACGTCGAGGACTACATCTACCAGATCGAGGTGCCCACCGAGGAGGTCACCGAGTTCAAGAACGGCCAGCGCAAGCTGGTGCAGCGCAAGGTGCTGCCCGGCTACATCCTGGTCCGCATGGAGCTCAACGACGCCTCCTGGAGCGCGGTGCGCAACACCCCTGGAGTCACCGGTTTCGTCGGTGCGACCTCGCGCCCTTCGCCGCTCAGCATCGAGGAAGTGCTGAAGTTCCTCGCTCCGCAGGTGGAGAAGGCCGCGCCTGCCAAGCCGGGCAAGGGTGAACCCGCCGCGGCCGAGGCGCCCGCCGCGGGCGGCCCAGTCGAGGTGGACTTCGAGGTCGGCGAATCGGTCACCGTGATGGACGGCCCGTTCGCGACGCTGCCCGCGACGATCAGCGAGGTCAATGCGGACGGGCAGAAGCTGAAGGTCCTGGTGTCGATCTTCGGCCGGGAGACACCGGTCGAGTTGTCGTTCAACCAGGTCTCCAAGATCTGACGGTCGCGTAGTCGACCGGAAGGACCTCGGGCCACGGCAGGAGCTCGAGGGCGAGCGACACTGAACAGGAACGAAGAATGCCACCCAAGAAGAAGAAGCTCGCAGCGATCATCAAGCTGCAGATCCAGGCGGGCGCCGCGAACCCGGCTCCGCCGGTTGGCCCCGCGTTGGGCCAGCACGGCGTCAACATCATGGAGTTCTGCAAGGCGTACAACGCGGCGACCGAGTCGCAGCGCGGCAACGTCGTGCCGGTCGAGATCTCCGTGTTCGAGGACCGCTCGTTCGACTTCAAGCTCAAGACCCCACCGGCGGCGAAGCTGCTGCTGAAGGCCGCGGGCGTGGAGAAGGGCAGCGGCGAGCCGCACAAGAGCAAGATCGGCAAAGTCACCTGGGACCAGATCCGCGAGATCGCCGAGACGAAGAAGAGCGACCTCAACGCCAACGACTCGGACCAGGCCGCCAAGATCATCGCTGGTACCGCCCGGTCGATGGGTATCACCATCGAGTGATCTCGCGGCACCCCGCCGCAGGTGGAAGGGCCACGCGCTGACCCGTACCACAACTGATCCACTTCGACTCGTAAGGACAGAGCATGACCAAGCGCAGCAAGGCTTACCGCCAGGCCGCAGAGCTGGTCGACCGCGATCGGCTGTACACGCCGCTCGAGGCCGCCAAGCTCGCCAAGGAGACCTCCAAGATCAAAATGGACGCCACCGTGGAGGTGGCGATGCGGCTCGGCGTCGACCCCCGCAAGGCCGACCAGATGGTCCGCGGCACCGTGAACCTGCCGCACGGAACCGGAAAGACCGTCCGCGTCGTCGTCTTCGCCACCGGTGACAAGGCCGCGGAGGCCGAAGCGGCGGGCGCGGACGCGGTCGGGTCCGACGACTTGATCGAGCGCATCCAGGGTGGCTGGCTCGACTTCGACGCCGCGATCGCGACGCCGGACCAGATGGCGAAGGTGGGGCGGGTCGCCCGAATCCTCGGTCCCCGAGGCCTGATGCCGAACCCGAAGACCGGCACGGTGACGCCTGCGGTCGGCAAGGCCGTCGCCGACATCAAGGGCGGGAAGATCAGCTTCCGCGTCGACAAGCAGGCCAACCTGCACGTCGTGATCGGCAAGACGTCGTTCGAGGTCGAGAAACTCGTGGAGAACTACGCCGCGGTGCTCGACGAGGTGCTGCGGGCCAAGCCCGCCGCCGCGAAGGGCCGTTACCTGAAGAAGGTGACCTTCTCGACGACGATGGGTCCCGGTATCCAGGTCGACCCGGCACGCACGCGCAACCTCCTCAGCGAGGAAGCCGCGGCCTGAACCAGGCTGACCAAAGGGGGCGGTCGTCCTGCTCGGACGGCCGCCCCCCTTTGCTGTCAGTTGCCGGTTGTCGCCGTTGTCGGCTTCGGGCAGGTGGCCGGTCCTGGCTCGTGGCCGGTGATCAGCCACTGGCCGAACTCGACCTGGGTCACGGTGAAGACCCCGAGCGCCGGCCCGCCCTTGACGTCGAAATCGCAGGAGTCGATTCGCAGGCTGCCGGCATTGGCGTCATAACGCCGAGGGTGGATCGACTCGGCGTAGTCGTTGACGTTGGTGACCTCTGCGTGGAGTCCGAGTACCGCTTGCCTGCAGTCCGCGTAGCCGAGGTTGCTCGCGAAGCGCTGCTGGATCTGCCGGTTGTCGTTGTCGAAGCGGCCGCAAGCGTCGGCGATGAGCGGTGTGTTCGTGCGGGGGTCCGTCTGTGCGATGGCGTCGTAGACACTGCGCACCGCCTCGTGCGGCTCCTTCGACAGCAGTTCGTTGGTCTTGTAGGTGCCGCCGCCCATCTTGGCGGCCGACTCGCTGCTGTTGTCGTCGTCCCCGCCGATGAAGTAGTTGTAGGCCCAGGTGAGTGCGATGGCGAGCAGGATGAAGAAGATCAGCCAGCCGAGTAGCTTCTTGCCGAGCCAGCGCAGCCAGCCGGGAACCTTGCTGCCCGTCGGCGGAGGCTGAGGGACGAGATCCTGTGTCCCGGTGGGGAGGAGTGACTGCTGCCCGTGCTGGGTGAGTTCGGTGCCGATCTGTCGCTGTGCTCGCTGCGCCTCCTGGAACCGTAGGAACTGCTGGAACTGCTGGAACTGCTCGAACTGGCGCAGTTGTTCCGGGTCGGGGTGCTGCGGCGCGGCGTCCTGGACAGGCCCCACTTCGGCGCCTGCCTGCGGTTCGGGGTCGTGCCGTCCGTCGGGTCGCTGCTCAGCCACGTGACCCATGATGCCTGCTCGCGCACTCCCCGTGGTGCCGCCGACCGCGTTTCGCGGGCAAACTGTCGTGGGCTCACCGCGGTTTGCCCGCGAAACGCGCTTTGTAGGGGCCTGCGGGGGAGGGGGTTGGTGGTCACGTATGCTGGTTCGCGGTTCTACCGAAGACCGCTGGTCGTCCTCGCGCAGGCGCGCGAGGAACGAAGGTCCCGCAGACGACGGGCGACCCGCGCAGGAGGACGAGGCTTGCACGCGGCCCACGCCGCGTTCTCACGACGCCCCGCGCCTGCTGCGCCGGGGCGTTTCGTCGTATTTGGGGGGTCCGGACCGCCGGCGGTCGCCAACGCCAAGAGAGGAGGCGACCATGGCGAAGCCCGACAAGGTGGCGGCCGTCGCCGAGATCGCGGACCGGTTCCGCAACAGCTCGGCAACGGTTGTCACCGAGTACACCGGCCTCTCCGTCTCACAGCTCAGCGAGCTGCGCCGCGCTCTCGGCAACACCGCCAAGTACCGGGTCGCGAAGAACACCCTCGTCAAGCGTGCCGCCGAGGACGCTGGCATCGAGGGTCTCGACGAGCTCTTCATCGGTCCCACCGCCATCGCCTTCGTGGAGGGCGAGCCGGTCGAGGCCGCGAAGGCACTCAAGAACTTCGCGAAGGACCACAACGCCCTCGTCATCAAGGGCGGCTACATGGACGGCAGGCCGCTCACGGTCGCCGAGATCGAGCGACTCGCCGATCTGGAAAGCCGTGAGGTGCTGCTCGCCAAGGCCGCCGGCGCGATGAAGGCGAAGCTGTCCCAGGCCGCTGCGCTGTTCCAGGCTCCGGCATCCCAGGTCGCGCGCCTGGCTGCCGCCCTGGAGGACAAGCGCAAGTCCGAGGGCGGCGAAGGCGAAGCTGCCGAGAGCTGACATTCAGACACATCAATCCCCGATCCGGGCCCGATCAAGGAAGGAACGCCACCATGGCGAAGCTGAGCACCGACGAACTGCTTGACGCGTTCAAGGAACTGACCCTGCTCGAACTGTCCGAGTTCGTCAAGAAGTTCGAGGAGACCTTCGACGTCACCGCCGCCGCTCCCGCGGCCGTCGTCGCCGCCCCCGGTGGCGCCGGCGAGGGCGCGGCACCCGCCGAGGAGGAGAAGGACGAGTTCGACGTCATCCTCGAGGGCGCGGGCGACAAGAAGATCCAGGTCATCAAGGTCGTTCGTGAGATCGTCTCCGGCCTCGGCCTGAAGGAGGCCAAGGAGATGGTCGAGGGCGCGCCGAAGCCGCTGCTCGAGAAGGTCGACAAGGAGGCCGCGGACGCCGCCAAGGAGAAGCTCGAAGCGGCAGGCGCGAGCGTCTCCGTCAAGTGAGCTGAGCGCCACCCGCGCGATCGCGAGGGCGGGCACCGGGAACGATCATCCCGGTGCCCGCCCTTTTCGTGTGTCACCCACGTGCGTTACCTTGCTCCACGGTCGACGCCGCCTGATGCGGTGTCCGCCATTTTTGAACTGGCGAGTAACCTGTGCGCCCTCAACTCGTTGCATGTGGTTGACGCAGGGCTTCGGGGCATACCGCCGCGAATGAGCTCCGGGAGGTGCGATGGGTGCCGAGGTGGTCATCGAAGGTCTGACCAAATCCTTCGGTAAGCAGGCCATCTGGCGGGATGTCACGTTGACGCTGCCGCCTGGCGAAGTGTCGGTGATGCTCGGTCCTTCGGGTACGGGCAAATCGGTCTTCCTGAAGTCGATGATCGGGCTGTTGAAGCCTGATCGGGGAAAGTGCGTCATCAACGGCGTCGACATCGTGAAATGCTCCGAGCACAAGCTCTACGAGATCCGGAAACTGTTCGGCGTGCTGTTCCAGGACGGCGCGCTGTTCGGTTCCATGAACCTCTACGACAACGTCGCCTTCCCACTTCGTGAGCACACCAAGAAATCCGAGACCGAGATCCGCAAGATCGTTCTCGAGAAGCTCGAAATGACCGGCTTGTCCGGAACCGAAAAGAAGCTACCGGGCGAGATCTCCGGCGGTATGCGCAAGCGGGCAGGTCTGGCTCGTGCCTTGGTGCTCGATCCGGAGATCATCCTGTGTGACGAGCCGGACTCGGGTCTGGACCCGGTGCGCACCGCCTACATCTCGCAGTTGCTGGTCGACCTGAACTCCCAGATCGACGCCACGATCCTCATCGTCACCCACAACATCAACGTGGCGCGGACCGTGCCCGACAACATCGGCATGCTCTACCGCAAGGAGCTGGTGATGTTCGGGCCCCGTGAGGTGTTGCTGACCAGCGACGAGCCCGCCGTCGAGCAGTTCCTCAACGGCAGCAGGCTCGGGCCCATCGGCATGAGCGAGGAGAAGGACTCCGCGCAGATGGCCAGGGAGCAGGCGCACGTCGACGCCGGTCACCACGACGGCTCCACAGAGGACATGCGTGGCATCGTGCCGCAGTTGCAGCCGACGCCCGGGCTGCCCGAACGCAAGGCCGTGCGCCGCCGCAAGGACCGTGTCATGCAGATTCTGCACACCCTGCCGCCCGCGGCGCAGGAGGCCATTCTGAAGTCGCTCACCCCGGAGGACAGGCTGCGCTACGGCGTGCAACCCGGCCACTACGTCGGTGCCCACCGCGGCCAGCTGCCCACAGAGGCGGTCGCGCAGGTGCCTCGCTCCGGCTGGCGAGACCCGCAGCCGATGGTGGACGATCCCACCCGGCAGCGGCCCGGGCACCAGCAGGGACACTCATGACCTCACCGGCCTCGGCGGCCAGGGTCCCCGGCGCTGGCATGTTGCGAGAGACCGGCAAGCTGTTCGCGCTCGGCCTCGACGTCGCGCGGGGGATCTTCCAGCGGCCGTTCCAGTTGCGGGAGTTCATCCAGCAGTCCTGGTTCATAGCCAGCGTCACGATCCTGCCGACGGCACTCGTCGCCATCCCGTTCGGCGCGGTCATCTCGTTGCAGTTCGGTTCGCTTGCCAAGCAACTGGGCGCGCAGTCCTACACCGGCGCAGGCAGCGTGCTGGCCACCGTGCAGCAGGCGAGCCCGCTGGTGACCGCGTTGCTCGTCGCGGGCGCGGGCGGCTCCGCCATCTGTGCCGACATCGGAGCGCGTACGATCCGCGAGGAGATCGACGCCATGGAGGTGCTCGGCGTCTCCGCGGTGCAACGGCTCGTGGTGCCAAGGGTGCTCGCGGCGATGCTCGTCGCCATGCTGCTCAACGGCATGGTCAGCGTGATCGGTGTGCTTGGTGGCTACTTCTTCAACGTGGTGTTGCAGGACGGCACACCCGGCGCCTACCTTGCGAGCTTCTCAGCGCTGGCCCAGCTGCCCGACCTGTGGGTGGGTGAGATCAAGGCCCTCGTCTTCGGCTTCATCGCCGCGGTGGTCGCCGCCTACCGCGGGCTGAACCCTCCGCCGGGGCCCAAGGGGGTCGGCGACGCGGTGAACCAGTCGGTCGTCATCACGTTCCTGCTGCTCTTCGTGGTCAACTTCGTGATCACGCTGATCTACCTCCAGATCGTTCCTGCGAAGTTGGACTAGCACGATGCCCTCCCTTTCACAGCACGCGAAGAAGATCGCCAACCGGCCGCTTGAGGTCCTCGACGACCTCGGCGACCAGATGTCGTTCTACCTGCGCGCCATCGCGTGGGCCCCCAGGACGATCAGGCGCTACACCAAGGAAGTGCTCCGCCTGCTCGCCGAGGTGAGCTTCGGCTCCGGCTCACTGGCCGTCATCGGCGGCACGGTCGGCGTAATGATCGGGCTGACCCTGTTCACCGGTGTGCTGGTGGGTCTACAGGGCTTCTCGGCGCTGAACTCGATCGGAACGTCGGCGTTCACCGGCTTTCTGACGTCGTTCTTCAACACGCGCGAGATCGCGCCGCTGGTCGCCGGGCTGGCGCTTTCGGCCACGGTGGGCGCGGGCTTCACCGCGCAGCTCGGCGCGATGCGGATCTCCGAGGAGATCGACGCGCTCGAGGTCATGGGTGTGCCGAGCCTGCCCTACCTCGTCACCACCCGCATCATCGCAGGCTTCGTCGCGGTGATCCCGCTGTACATCGTCGGCCTGCTCAGCTCCTACCTCGCCTCCCGCACGGTGGTCGTCTACCTGTACGACCAGTCGGCGGGCACCTACGACCACTACTTCGACATGTTCTTGCCGCCTGAGGACGTCTTCTACTCCTTCGTCAAGGTCCTGATCTTCAGTGTGTTGATCATCTTGACGCACTGCTACTACGGTTACCGCGCCAGCGGTGGACCCGCCGGGGTCGGCGTCGCCGTCGGCCGTGCCGTGCGGCTTTCCATCGTCACCGTCGCGATCGTCAACTTCTTCATCGGCTTCGCCATCTGGGGAACCGACACCACCGTGAGGATCGCCGGATGAGCGCCGCACTGGTCACCCTTCGGCGCAGGCTGCTCGGCCTGCTGCTGGTCGCCGTGCTCGTCGGCGGGGTCGCGCTCAGCATCGCCCTGTACAACAAGAGCTTCTCCAAGTTCGTCACGGTCAAGCTCGAGGCCGATTCGATCGGCAACCAGTTGGCGGTCAACTCCGATGTCAAGGTTCGCGGGCTGATCGTCGGCAGCGTCGCCGACATCACGCCAACCCGGACGGGCGCGGTGCTCACCCTGCGACTCGACCCGCAACAGGCCCACCTGGTACCCACCAACGTCACCGCCCGGTTTCTGCCCAAGACGCTGTTCGGCGAGCGTTTCGTTGCGCTGCAGCTACCGGAGGAACCCGCTGCGCAGGCTCTTCGTGACGGTGACGTGATCCCGCAGGACCGCACCAGCAGTGCCGTCGAACTCGAGCAGGCGCTGGAAAGCCTGATGCCGGTGCTGCAATCCGTGCAACCGCAGAAGCTGTCGAGCACGCTGACCGCAATTTCCACGGCGTTGCAGGGCAGGGGCAAACCGCTGGGCGAGACGCTGGCGCAACTGGGCGACTACCTCGGCGAGCTGAACCCGCACTTACCCCGGTTGCAGGAGAACCTGCGCCAGCTCGCGCGGTTCTCCGACAATCTCTCCGATGCCGCGCCGGATCTGGTGCAGGTGCTGGAGAACTTCTCGGTCACCAGCCGCACCGTCGTCGAACAGCAGCACAAGCTGAGCGACCTATACGCCACCCTCGGCACCGCGTCGGCGGATCTGGAGAGTTTCCTCTCCGCCAACGCGGACAACCTGATCAGCCTGGGAGAGACGGCGCGGCCGACGGCCGAGTTGCTCGCAAAGTACGCACCCGAGTACCCGTGCTTCCTCGGGCAGATGAGCGATCTGGTGCCCAGGATCGACAAGGCGTTCGGCAAGGGCACCGACAAGCCCGGTCTGCACGCCACGATCGAGATCACCACCAACCGAGGCCCCTACAAGCCGGGTCAGGACGAACCCGAGTACAACGACAAGCGGGGCCCACGCTGCTACAACATGAAGGAATATCCGCAGCCGTTCCCACAGCATCCGCCGGACGGGCCGCTGCAGGACGGCAGCACCACCCCGCCCGCTGCCCGTACCCAGAGCGAGGGGCTCAACCCGGCCAACAACAACGCCAACGCGGGCGGATACGGCGGCACAACCGCCAGCTCCAACCCCGCCAACAGTGCGGCTGAGCACGCGCTGCTGTCTCACCTCATCGGGCCCGCCGTCGGGCTGAGTCCGTCCGATGTGCCCGGTTGGGGCGCGCTGCTGGTGGGTCCGTTGTACCGGGGAGCGGAGGTGACCGTGCGATGAGAGGAATCGCCGCACCGTTGACGAAGCTGAGCATCTTCGTCGTGGTCACCGTCCTGCTCACCGCGGTGCTGGGGTTGAGCATCGCCAACCTCAACCTGTCGGACACCAAGACCTACACCGCGCGTTTCACCGACGCGACGATGCTGATCGAGGGTGACGACGTGCGCATCGCCGGTGTCCGGGTCGGCCAGGTAGCCGACGTCCGCATCGTCGACCGCAGGCAGGCCGAGGTGGAGTTCGAGGTGGAGCAGGGCCGCAGGCTCCCTGCGGGAGTCACCGCCACGATCAGGTTCCGCAATCTCGTCGGCCAGCGCTACATCGCGCTGGAGCGGGGCACCGGCGAGCCTGGCGGCTACCTCCAGCCCGGGGACAACATCCCCATCGAGCGCACCCGCCCGGCGCTGGACCTGACCGAGTTGTTCAACGGGTTCAAACCGCTGTTCCGGGCACTGTCACCCGAGGACGTGAACAAGCTGTCCTACGAGATCATCCAGGTGTTGCAGGGTGAGGGTGGCACGGTCGAGAGCCTGCTGGCTCACACGGCGTCGCTCACCACGACGATCGCCGAGAAGGACAAGGTCATCGGTGAGGTCATCGACAACCTGAACTCCGTGTTGCAGACCCTCAACGAGCACACGCCGCAACTGTCGGACCTGCTGGCCCGGCTGCAGCAGTTCGTGTCCGGGCTGGCGAGCGACCGGGAACCCATCGGCGATGCCATCGAATCGCTCGGCGAGCTGAGTGACACCACCGCCGGACTGTTGCGGGAAGCCAGGCAACCGC
Source organism: Saccharomonospora marina XMU15 (assembly GCF_000244955.1). Taxonomy (GTDB): domain Bacteria; phylum Actinomycetota; class Actinomycetes; order Mycobacteriales; family Pseudonocardiaceae; genus Saccharomonospora_A; species Saccharomonospora_A marina. The sequence continues at coordinate 692,422 of NZ_CM001439.1, forward strand.
TGAAGCAGGACATCGAGGCACTGGGCACGTTGGTGGGCAACCTCAACGACTCCGAACCGCTCGTCGAACACTTCATCCAGTTCCTGCCGGAGAAGGTCACCAGGATGAGCGCGACCGCCGACTACGGCTCCTGGTTCAACTTCTACCTCTGCGAGGCGAACGGCAACGTGGGAGTGCCCGGCATCCTGAACGAGCCGGTCGGCCTCCCGATCATGCCTGCGAGCAGGGAGCGGTGCCTGTCATGACGAGCTTCTCCAAGCGCAACCCCATTCCTATCGCGGTGGTGGGAATCGTGCTGATGATCCTCGGCACGCTGGCCGCGCTGAACTCCGACGAGCTACCGATCATCGGAGGAGGCACCACCTACCGCGCGCACTTCAGCGAGGCCGCGGGCCTGCAGACCGACGACGAGGTGCGGATCGCTGGGGTCAAGGTCGGCAAGGTGACCGATATCGAGCTCGACGGCGACCGCGTGTTGGTCTCGTTCAAGGTCTCCGATGCCTGGCTGGGTGACCGAACCGCCGCCACCATCAAGATCAAGACGTTGCTCGGGCAGAAGTACCTCGCGCTCGACCCGGTCGGCGACCGGCCACTGGATCCCAGCGACACCATCCCGAGGGAGCGCACCACCGCGCCGTACGACGTGCTCGAGGCGTTCCGAGGGCTTTCGGAGACCGTCGACGAGATCGACACCGACCAGCTCTCCGAGAGCTTCGACGTGCTCTCGCAGACCTTCGCCAACACCCCGGACGACGTGCGGGGCGCGCTCAACGGGCTGTCGCGGCTTTCCGACACCATCGCCACCCGCGACCGGCAGTTGGCGAACCTGCTTGCCAACACCCGGCAGGTCAGCCAGACGCTCGCCGACCGCGACGCGGAACTGCGCAAGCTGATCGAGGACGGCAACTTGCTGCTCGAGGAGCTTTCCGCCCGCGAGCAGGCCATCAGCGCGCTGCTGACAGGCAGCAGGCAACTCGCCGCCGAGCTCCGCGGGCTTGTCGACGACAACAACGAGCAGCTCGAACCCGTCATGGCCAAACTCGACCGGCTCACCAACATGTTGCAGCGCAACCAGGAATCGCTTTCCGAGGGCATCAAGCGGTTCGCGCCGTTCATCCGGCTGTTCAATAACGTCCTCGGCAGCGGCCGCTGGTTCGACAACTACATCTGCGGGATGCTGCTGCCCTCGGTGGGGCCGCTGAACGAAGAGGGGTGTAACGCACGATGACCGACACCCGCTTCGGAAGGCAGCTCACGCGCGGAATCGCCATCGCGTGCGTGCTGGGGCTCGTCGTCGCGGGCGCGCTGTGGTGGACGCTCAAGGACGCTGGGCGCAAGCACGCCGTCGCCTACTTCCCCGCCGCGATCGGGCTCTACGTGGGCAACAGTGTGCGCGTTCTCGGCGTGGAGATGGGTGAGGTAACCGGTATCCAACCGCTCGGTGACCGGGTCAGGGTGGAGCTGACCTACGACCGTGACGTCGCGATCCCGGCCGACGCACAGGCCGCGATCGTGGCCCCCTCACTGGTCTCCGACCGCTACGTGCAACTCGCACCCGCCCACACCGGTGGGCCGCAGCTGGAGGACGGGGCCGTCATCCCGATGGATCGCACGGCCGTGCCACTGGAGATCGACGAGCTCAGTGACAGCCTCAGCCGGGTTTCGGAGTCGTTGGGGCCCAACGGAGCCAACGCCGACGGCTCGCTTTCCGATCTGCTCAACACGCTGTCGGACAACATGGAGGGCAACGGCACCCAGCTCAACGACACGATCACCAAGTTGGGCCAGGCCGCGCGCAGCCTCTCCGGCAACTCCGGCGACCTGTTCGCGACGGTGGACAACCTCGCCGAGTTGTCGACCACGCTCGCCGAGAGCGACGACGAGGTTCGCCGGTTCGAGTCACAGCTGGCCGAGGTCAGCTCCTTCCTGTCGGGGGAGCGGGAGAACCTGGCGGCGACAGTTCGTGAACTCGGCACCACGCTTCGGGCCGTGCGCGGCTTCATCGAGGACAACCACGGCAGAGTACGATCCAATGTGGACAAGTTGGCGGGGATCACCAGGGTGCTCGTCGACCAGCGTGCCGCACTCGCGGAGACACTCGACATCGCACCGCTGGCGCTGAGCAACCTGGCCAACACCTACAACGCGGCCTCGGGAACGCTTGACGCGCGGGCGAACCTCAACGAGCTGACCCAACCGCCCGTCGTGATGATCTGCAACTTCCTCAAGCAGACGCCGGAAGAGCTCGACGCGCTCGGCGAGCTGTGTGGGCAACTGGCGCCGGTGCTCGACGGGGCGCTGCCACTGCCCTCGCTGGCACAGTCGGTCAATGCCCTGAACAACGGCGAGCTGCCCGACCTGCCGCTGCCGGTGCTCGGCCAGCTCAACGCCTCCGGGGGTGGCCAGTGAACCGCAGCCGAATGACAGTCACCGCCTTCGTGTGCGCGGGCCTGCTGGTTGGGGGATGTTCCGTCCCCGGCTTCTCCGGCATCTACGACGTTCCGTTGCCAGGCGGTGCCGACGTGGGTGACGACCCCTACACGGTCAAGGTGCAGTTCCGCGATGTGCTGGACCTGGTGCCGCAGGCGGGCGTGCGGGTCAACGAGGTACCCGTCGGCAGGGTCGAGAACGTCGGTCTCGCGGCGGACGGCTGGACCGCCGAGGTCACCGTGCTGGTCAACGGTGACGTCGAGCTCCCCGCCAACGCGATCGCGAACCTGCGCCAGTCGAGCCTGCTCGGCGAGAAGTACGTCGAGCTGACCGCGCCACCCGAGGCCGCTTCACAGGCCCAGCTCAGCGACGGCGACGTGATTCCGGTGGCGCGCACCAACCGCAGCGTCGAGGTGGAGGAGGTGCTCGGCGCGCTGTCGATGCTGCTCAACGGCGGCGGCGTCGAGCAGTTGAACACCATCACCAAGGAGCTGAACAACGCCTTCGAGGGCAACGAGGCCGACGTCAAGGCACTGCTGCGCAACACCGATGAGCTCGTCACCGCACTCGACGAGCAGTCGGCCGACATCACCCGCGCGCTGGACGGGTTGAACCGGCTTTCCTCGACACTGAACGGCCAGCGTGACCAGATCGTGGGTGCCATCGACGACCTCGGTCCGGGGCTTCGGGTGCTCGAGCAGCAGCGCGGGCAGCTGGTCACGATGTTGCGGGCGTTGGACGAGCTTTCCGGGGTCGCGGTGGAGACGGTCAACGCAGGCCAGGAGGATCTGGTCGCCAACCTGGAGGCGTTGCTGCCGACACTGCGCAAGCTCGGCGAGGCCGGGTCCGATCTGCCGAGGGCGCTGGAGCTGATGCTGACCTACCCGTTCAGCGACGCGGCGGTGGAGGGCGCCAAGGGCGACTACTTCAACCTCTACGCCGACATCGACCTCAACCTGCAGGAGATCCTCGCCAACCTCAGCCGCAGCAGACAGAACCCGCTGCAGGACGTGCCGATTCTCGGCGATCTCACCGGCGGGCAGGACGGCTCCGGCGACGGCCCGCCGCCGCTGCCGCTGCCGGGCGAGGAAGGCGACAACACCGGCGACGACCAGCGCCAGGGCGAGTCGACGGGCCTTGGCGGGCTCTTCGACCTCTTCTCCGGAGGTGCCGGCTGATGCTGTTGCGCAGGACGAAAATCCAGTTGGTGGCCTTCCTGGTCATCTCGGTGCTGGCGATCGCGTACGCGCTGGTGCGATTCACCGACGTGGAGAAGACCTTCGGCACCGGCGGCTACACGGTGCGGCTGCAGTTGGCGGAGTCGGGAGGCATCTTCACCGGCGCCGAGGTGACCTACCGCGGCTACAACATCGGCAAGGTCGGCAGGCTCAGCCTGACCGAGACGGGGCTGCAGGCCGAACTCGACATCGAGGGCGACGCGCCGAACGTGCCCAGCGACCTGCATGCCGTGGTCGCGAACCGGTCGGCGGTCGGCGAGCAGTACGTCGATCTGCGCCCGGTGACCGATCGTGGGCCGTTCCTGCGGGACGGTTCGGTGATACCGGTGGAGCGCGCCAGCACGCCTGTGCCCACCGAAAAGGTGATCGCCGACCTCGACAGTCTGGCCGCATCCGTGCCCACGGACGCGCTACGGACGGTCGTCGACGAGTCCTACGACGCCTTCCGTGGCACCGGCGACGATCTGCAGGTGCTGATGGACACCACTCGCGAGTTCACCGAAGTCGCGCAGCGGCACCTGCCGCAGACGGTGCAGCTGCTCGACGCGGGCACGACGGTGTTGACGACGCAGAACGAGATGGCGTCCTCGATGCGCTCGTTCAGCAGGGACCTCAAGGACCTTTCGCGGACACTGCGCGACTCCGACGGTCAGCTGCGCGAGTTGATCGACATCACGCCGAAGGTGTCCAGGCAGGTGAGCAAGGTACTGGCCGAGTCGGGCCCCGGCCTTTCCACGCTTGTCGCCAACCTGCTGACCACATCCAACGTGATGGTCACCCGGCTCGACGGGTTGGAGCAGGCGTTCGTGACCTACCCGGTCGTCGCGACAGGGGCGTACACGGTGACCCCCGGCGACGGCACCGCGCACCTCGGCCTGGCGCTGAACCTGTTCAACCCACCGACCTGCACCAAGGGCTACCTGCCACCGGAGCAGTACCGTCCAGGCAGCGAAACAGCGCCGAGGCAACCCAAACAGGACGCGTACTGCGCCGAACCGCCAGGCAGCCCGATCGCGGTGCGCGGTTCGCAGAACGCGCCTTACCACGGCGTCCCGCAGCAGCCGAGCGAGCAGCAGGTGGAGGCCAACTCCCACCGTGACGAGGAGGAGCTGGCCTCGTTGCGTGGCTTGCCCGGCATCGCGGGTGGTCCTGGACTCAACATCACGAGCTTGCCGCAGCTGGTCGGGCTGCCTGGCTGACAGCCACATCACACCGCATACCTACTCTGGAGCGCTATGAGTTCGGACGAGCAGCGGCGGACGCGGGCGGATGCGTCCGCCGACGCCGAGGAGACCGCCGACGCCACCGATACCGGTGCTGACCAGGTCGCCGACGCGGAACCAGAGGTGGAGGGCGGTGCCGAGGAGCGGGCTGGACGGTCGAGCGCCGGGCCGCCGGGGTGGCTCGTTCCAGCCAGCGCCGCGTTCGCCCTGGCCGCCTTCGTGGTGGCGGCGGTGTTCGCAGTCATGTGGTGGGTCGCCTCGGGCAGCGACGATGCCGAGGTCGCGGGCGCGAGGGAGGACGTCGTGCGCGCGGCGGGCAACGCCGTCACCGCGTTGACCGAGCTGGACTACGAAAACCCCGACGCCTACTTCGAGCGGCAGAAGACGCTCGCCACGGACGAGTTGCGCAAGACGATCGAGCAGTCGGAGAAGAGCTACCGCGACGCCATCGCCAAGGCCAAGACGAAGGTCGTCTCGACGGTTCAGGACGTCGCCGTGGAAGAGCTCAACGTGCACGAGGGCAAGGCGAGCGCGCTGGCAACGGTGAGTCTCGACGTCACGCAGGGCGACAAGCAGAGCACCAAAGCGCTGCGGCTGGAGCTGCAGCTCACCCGCGTCGACGAGAACGGCGAGCAGGTATGGAAGCTGGCCAACATGGGTGAGGTGCCGGTGGTCGGAACCGGGCAGTGAGTCGCTCGTTCAGCAAACCAACGCGTTAGCAGTCAGGAGTCAGTCGTGCCATCACCCCGCCGCCGACTCGACGGCGCACCGACACCGGCGCGCCGTCCCCGTGTCGCCGGTCTGCGCAGGCCGGAGGCCCCCGAAGGGCGGCACGAAACCGAGCAGGCCGAGGCCACGAAGGAACAGCAGTCCGCACAGGCGGGCACGGAGCGTGGGACCGCAGGCTCGCAGCGTGACGGCGAGCGATCCCGGCCGAGCCCGCGCCGCAAGACCAGGGACGGTGGCAGGACCAAGCCCGCCGCGGAGGAGGAAGTGTCCACCGCGGACGTCGGCGACGACCCGGTGGCCCCTGCCCGGCAGGACGGTGAGTCTTCGAAGCGACCGCAGCGCCGGTTCGGCTACGCCGCGGTGGCCGTGTTGCTGGTGATCGGACTGGTGTTCTCCGGCCTGGCCGTGCTGTTCAAGTTCCGGCACAGCGAGGTCGCCTCGGCCACCGACAACACCGCGCTGGTGGATGTGGCGACGACGGCGCAGGTCAAGCAGGCGATGAGCGAGGCGGCCGAGTCGCTGTTCTCGGTGGACTTCAACGACGTGGGCAAGACCCAGCGTGCCGCCGACAGGCTGCTGGTCAACGACGAGGTCAAGCGCAAGTACGACGCGCTGATGGGCCAGGTGCGCGAGATCGCGCCGAAGCAGAAGATGGTCGTCACCGTCAAGGCTACCCGAAGCGCGGTGGTGCAACTCGACGGTGACCGCGCGAAGGTCATGGTGTACATCGACCAGACGGCGACGCGGACGGACACCAACCAGACCTCCGCGGGTGGTGCCGCGATGTGGCTGACGGCCGAGCGTCGCGACGGTGAGTGGAAGGTCGTCAACATGGACACCTACGGCGGTGACCAAGCGGCTCCGAGCCAGCAGCCCGCACCGTCGTCGCAGGCAGGGCAGCCCAACGGCGGTAACTGACACTGCGCCAACCGGCGGGTAACCCCGCCTGGGCGCTTGACTCAGCGTCTTCAGGGGTTCACGCTTACAGGCAACGGCACGCCTTGCGGGAGGCGAGCCAGGAGACAGGCCGTCGAGGCTGGGCACCCATCGGGTAGGCCCCCTCGACAAGCGGCGTCTTCCGGGCTAGACTGCTTCTTTGCGCTGCCCACTTTCAGGCTGCCCTCATGCGGTAGCTAGTATGGTCGGCAACACCGCACCTTGACAGTACGCGTTGGTAGTTGCTAACGCGGCTGCTCAACCAGCTATGTCCCCGGAAGGACGCATCTTGGCAGTCTCTCCCGCGAACCAGGCCACTGCTGCGACCAACTCGATTCGAAAGTCAACGGGTATTCCAGGAGCACCGAAGCGGGTCTCTTTCGGGAAGATCCGCGAGCCGCTCGGCACTCCCAACCTGCTTGACGTGCAGATCCGGTCCTTCGAATGGTTCACCGGCTCGGAGGCGTGGTACGAGCGCGCCGTCAACGAGGGCGAGGAGAACCCGGTCGGCGGCCTCGAGGAAGTCCTCAACGAGATCTCCCCGATCGAAGACTTTTCCGGCTCGATGTCCCTGTCCTTCTCCGATCCGCGCTTCGACGAGGTGAAGGCCTCCGTCGAGGAGTGCAAGGACAAGGACATGACGTACGCGGCGCCGCTGTTCGTGACCGCCGAGTTCGTCAACAACAACACCGGTGAGATCAAGAGCCAGACGGTCTTCATGGGCGACTTCCCCGTGATGACCGACAAGGGCACGTTCATCATCAACGGCACCGAGCGCGTCGTGGTGTCGCAGATCGTCCGTTCGCCGGGCGTGTACTTCGACCAGACCGTGGACAAGACCACGGACAAGGACGTCTTCAGCGTCAAGATCATTCCCAGTCGCGGTGCGTGGCTGGAGTTCGACGTCGACAAGCGCGACACCGTCGGGGTCCGGATCGACCGCAAGCGCAGGCAGCCGGTCACCGTGCTGCTGAAGGCGCTCGGCTGGACCACCGAAGCCATCCGGGAGCGGTTCTCCTTCTCCGAGACGCTGCTCGCGACGCTGGAGAAGGACCACACCGCGGGTACCGACGAGGCGCTGCTCGACATCTACCGCAAGCTGCGTCCCGGCGAGCCTCCCACGAAGGAGAGCGCGCAGACGCTGCTGGAGAACCTCTTCTTCAAGGAGAAGCGCTACGACCTCGCCAAGGTCGGCCGGTACAAGATCAACAAGAAGCTGGGGCTCGACCTGCCCTACGAAACCGGCACGCTCACCGAAGAGGACATCGTTACCACCATCGAGTACCTCGTCCGGCTGCACGCGGGCGAGGAGACGATGCGGGTCGGGGAGAACGAGGTCCCGGTCGAGACCGACGACATCGACCACTTCGGCAACCGCAGGCTGCGCACCGTTGGCGAGTTGATCCAGAACCAGATCCGCGTCGGCCTCTCCCGCATGGAGCGCGTGGTCCGCGAGCGCATGACCACGCAGGACGTGGAGGCGATCACGCCGCAAACGCTGATCAACATCCGTCCGGTCGTGGCAGCGATCAAGGAGTTCTTCGGAACCTCCCAGCTGTCGCAGTTCATGGACCAGAACAACCCGCTTTCGGGGCTGACACACAAGCGCCGCCTGAACGCGCTGGGTCCTGGCGGTCTGTCCCGTGAGCGCGCGGGCATGGATGTCCGGGACGTGCACCCCAGCCACTACGGCCGGATGTGCCCGATCGAGACACCGGAAGGCCCGAACATCGGCCTCATCGGGTCGCTGTGCTCCTACGGGCGGGTCAACCCGTTCGGCTTCATCGAGACGCCGTACCGCAAGGTCGTCGAGGGCAGGGTCACCGACCAGATCGACTACCTGACCGCCGACGAGGAGGACCGCTTCGTCAAGGCGCAGGCCAACGCGCCGCTCACGGCGGAGGGGTACTTCGCCGAGGACATGGTGCTCGGCAGGCGAAAGGGTGGCGAGGTCGAGCTCATCGACCCGCTGGAGATCGACTACATGGACGTGTCGCCGCGCCAGATGGTGTCGGTGGCCACGGCGATGATCCCGTTCCTCGAGCACGACGACGCCAACCGCGCGCTGATGGGTGCCAACATGCAGCGCCAGGCGGTTCCGCTGCTGCGTAACGAGGCCCCGCTGGTCGGTACCGGCGTGGAGCTCACCGCGGCCGTCGATGCCGGTGACGTGCTGGTGGCCGAGCAGGCGGGCGTCGTCGAGGAGCTGTCCGCCGACATGATCACGATCATGCACGACGACGGCACCAGGAAGAGCTACGGGCTCTACAAGTTCCGCCGCACCAACGCGGGTACCTGCTTCAACCACCGGCCGGTCGTGTCGGAGGGAGATCGGGTCGAGCAGGGCCAGGTCATCGCGGACGGTCCGTCGACCGACGACGGTGAGATGGCGCTCGGCAAGAACCTGCTCGTCGCGGTGATGCCGTGGGAGGGCCACAACTACGAGGACGCCATCGTCATCTCGCAGCGGCTGGTCCAGGACGACGTGCTCACCTCGATCCACATCGAGGAACACGAGATCGACGCGCGTGACACCAAGCTGGGTGCCGAGGAGATCACCAGGGACATTCCCAACGTCTCCGAAGACGTGCTCGCCGACCTCGACGAGCGGGGCATCATCCGGATCGGCGCCGAGGTGCGCGACGGCGACATCCTGGTCGGGAAGGTCACGCCGAAGGGCGAGACGGAGCTGACCCCGGAGGAGCGGCTGCTCCGCGCGATCTTCGGTGAGAAGGCCCGCGAGGTTCGCGACACCTCGCTGAAGGTGCCGCACGGCGAGACCGGCAAGGTCATCGGCATCCGGGTGTTCTCCAGGGAGGACGACGACGAGCTGCCGCCCGGCGTCAACGAGCTGGTCCGCGTCTACGTCGCGAAGAAGAGCAAGATCCAGGACGGCGACAAGCTCGCGGGCAGGCACGGCAACAAGGGCGTCATCGGCAAGATCCTGCCGGTGGAGGACATGCCGTTCCTCGAGGACGGCACCCCGGTGGACATCGTGCTGAACACCCATGGCGTGCCGCGAAGGATGAACATCGGGCAGATCCTCGAACTCCACCTCGGGTGGTTGGCCTCCCAGGGCTGGAAGGTCGAGGGCAACCCGGAGTGGGCCGCGAACCTCGCCGACGAGCTGCGCGACGTCGAGCCGGGCACCAACACCGCGACACCGGTGTTCGACGGTGCCAAGGAGGAGGAGCTCATGGGGCTGCTCGCCTGCACCAAGCCCAATCGCGACGGCGACCGGCTGGTGCAGTCGGACGGCAAGGCGACCCTGCTCGACGGCAGGACCGGCGAACCGTTCCCGTACCCGGTGGCGGTCGGCTACATGTACATCCTGAAGCTGCACCACATGGTGGACGACAAGATCCACGCGCGTTCCACCGGGCCGTACTCCATGATCACCCAGCAGCCGCTCGGCGGTAAGGCCCAGTTCGGTGGCCAGCGCTTCGGTGAGATGGAGTGCTGGGCGATGCAGGCCTACGGCGCGGCGTACACGCTGCAGGAACTGCTCACCATCAAGTCCGACGACGTGCTCGGCCGGGTGAAGGTCTACGAGGCCATCGTCAAGGGCGAGAACATGCCTTCGCCGGGCATCCCGGAGTCGTTCAAGGTGCTGCTCAAGGAACTGCAGTCGCTGTGCCTGAACGTCGAGGTGCTCTCCAGCGACGGAGCCGCGATCGAGATGCGCGACTCCGACGACGAGGACCTCGAGCGTGCCGCCGCCAACCTCGGCATCAACCTGTCCCGTAACGAGTCGCCCTCGGTGGACGACGTCGTGCAATGACCCAGCCGCCTGGCGGGGGTGTGCCTCCCGCGTGCCCCCGCCAGGTAGCCCAACCCCTCTAGCCGAATCAACCCAAGGGGATGCAAGGACGTGCTGGACGTCAATTTCTTCGATGAGCTCCGGATCGGTCTGGCCACCGCCGACGACATTCGCCAGTGGTCGTTCGGCGAGGTGAAGAAGCCGGAGACCATCAACTACCGCACACTCAAGCCGGAGAAGGACGGGCTCTTCTGCGAGAAGATCTTCGGACCCACCCGGGACTGGGAGTGCTACTGCGGCAAGTACAAGCGGGTCCGCTTCAAGGGCATCATCTGCGAGCGCTGCGGCGTCGAGGTGACCCGCGCGAAGGTCCGTCGTGAGCGGATGGGCCACATCGAGTTGGCCGCGCCCGTGACGCACATCTGGTACTTCAAGGGTGTGCCTTCGCGGCTGGGCTACCTGCTCGACCTGGCTCCGAAGGACCTCGAGAAGATCATCTACTTCGCGGCCTACGTGATCACCGGTGTGAACACGGAGCTGCGACACAACGACCAGCCGACACTGGAGAACGAGATCAGTGTCGAGCGCAAGAACATCGAGGCCAAGCGGGACGCCGACATCGAGGCGCGCGCGCAGAAGCTCGAAGCCGACCTTGCCGAGCTGGAGAACGAGGGCGCCAAGGCCGACGTTCGCCGCAAGGTCAAGGAGGGCGGCGAGCGCGAGATGCGTCAGATCCGCGACCGCGCTCAGCGCGAGTTGGACCGGCTGGAGGAGGTCTGGTCGACCTTCACCAAGCTCGAACCGCGCCAGCTCATCGTCGACGAGCAGCTCTACCGGGAGCTGGTCGACCGCTACGGTGAGTACTTCACCGGCGGCATGGGTGCGGAAGCCATCCAGAAGCTGGCCACCGAGTTCGATGTCGACGCGGAGGCCGAGTCGCTGCGGGAGACCATCCGCAACGGCAAGGGCCAGAAGAAGCTGCGGGCGCTGAAGCGGCTGAAGGTCGTCGCCGCGTTCCAGGCCACCGGCAACGACCCGCGCGGCATGGTGCTCGACGCCGTTCCGGTGATCCCGCCGGAGCTGCGCCCGATGGTGCAGCTCGACGGTGGCCGGTTCGCGACGTCCGACCTCAACGACCTGTACCGCCGTGTCATCAACCGCAACAACCGGCTCAAGCGGCTGATCGATCTCGGTGCGCCCGAGATCATCGTCAACAACGAGAAGCGGATGCTGCAGGAGGCCGTTGACGCGCTGTTCGACAACGGCAGGCGCGGCAGGCCGGTCACCGGCCCGGGGAACCGGCCGCTGAAGTCGCTGTCCGACCTGTTGAAGGGCAAGCAGGGCCGGTTCCGGCAGAACCTGCTCGGCAAGCGCGTCGACTACTCGGGCCGTTCGGTGATCATCGTCGGTCCGCAGCTGAAGCTGCACCAGTGCGGGCTGCCGAAGGACATGGCGCTGGAGCTGTTCAAGCCGTTCGTGATGAAGCGGCTCGTGGACCTCAACCACGCGCAGAACATCAAGTCCGCCAAGCGGATGGTGGAACGGGCGCGTCCACAGGTGTGGGACGTGCTTGAAGAGGTCATCAACGGCCACCCGGTGCTGCTCAACCGTGCTCCGACGCTGCACCGGCTCGGCATCCAGGCGTTCGAGCCGCAGCTGGTGGAAGGTAAGGCCATCCAGCTGCACCCGCTGGTCTGCGAGGCGTTCAACGCCGACTTCGACGGCGACCAGATGGCCGTGCACCTGCCGCTGTCGGCGGAGGCACAGGCCGAGGCGCGCATCCTGATGCTGTCGGCGAACAACATCCTCTCGCCCGCGTCGGGTCGTCCGCTGGCCATGCCGCGACTGGACATGGTGACGGGGCTGTTCCACCTGACGAGGCTGGACGAGAACGCCAAGGGCGCGGGCCAGTCGTTCTCCTCGTTCGCCGAGGCGGTGATGGCCTACGACATGAAGCAGGTCGGTCTGCACGCCCCCGTGAAGATCCGCATCCGCGACCGGCAGCCGCCGAAGGCCGAAGAGGCCAAGCTGCGTGAGAACGGTTGGGAGCCGGGGCAGCCGTGGCTGGCCGAGACCACGCTGGGCCGCGTGCTGTTCAACGAGTTGCTGCCCGCTGACTACCCGTTCGTGAACGAACCACTGCCGAAGAAGCGGCAGGCGGTCATCGTGAACGACCTCGCGGAGCGGTACTCGATGACGCAGGTCGCGCAGACGCTCGACCGGCTCAAGGACGCCGGGTTCCACTGGGCTACCCGTTCGGGTGTCACGGTGGCGATCTCCGACGTGCTGGTGCCACCGGAGAAGAAGGAGATCCTGGACCAGTACGAGGCCAGGGCGGCCCAGGTCGAGAAGCGCTACCAGCGCGGTCAGCTCTCGCACGCCGAGCGCAACAACGAACTGGTGAAGGTCTGGGGCCAGGCGACGGAGGACGTCGCGAAGGTCATGGAGGAGCACTTCCCCGAGGACAACCCGATCGCGATGATCGTGAAGTCCGGCGCGGCGGGCAACATGACGCAGGTCCGGTCGCTCGCCGGGATGCGTGGTCTGGTGTCCAACCCGAAGGGCGAGTACATCCCCAGGCCGATCAAGTCGAACTTCCGTGAGGGCCTGTCGGTGGCGGAGTACTTCATCGCCACGCACGGCGCGCGGAAGGGCCTGGCCGACACCGCGTTGCGGACCGCCGACTCGGGTTACCTGACCCGACGGCTGGTCGACGTGTCGCAGGACGTGATCGTCCGCGAGACCGACTGCGGCACCAGCCGCGGCATCAACATGACCATCGGCGAGAAGTTGCCCGACGGTCGTGTCGCGCGCGCCGAGCACGTGGAGACCAGCGTCTACGCCCGCAACCTCGCCGCCGACGCGGTGGACGAGCAGGGCAACGTCGTCCTCAACGCAGGCGACGACCTTGGTGACCCGGCGATCGAGCGGCTGGTCACCTCGGGCATCACCCGGGTGAAGGTGCGCAGCGTGCTTACCTGCGAGTCGGCAATGGGTGTGTGTGCCACTTGCTACGGACGGTCGATGGCGACGGGCAAGCTCGTTGATGTCGGCGAGGCCGTCGGTATCGTCGCTGCCCAGTCGATCGGTGAGCCGGGCACGCAGCTCACGATGCGTACCTTCCACCAGGGTGGTGTCGCAGGTGACGACATCACCACCGGTCTGCCTCGTGTCACCGAGTTGTTCGAGGCGAGGGTCCCGAAGGGCAAGGCGCCGATCGCCGACGTCGACGGCCGGGTGCGCATCGAGGAGAGCGAGCGGTTCTGGAAGATCACGCTCATCCCGGACGACGGCAGCGAGGAGATCATCTTCGACAAGCTGTCGAAGCGGCAGCGACTCGCGCTGGGCCCGGACGGTCCGCTGCAGGACGGCGATCACGTCAACGTGGGCCAGCCGTTGCTGGAGGGCACGCCCGACCCGCACGAGGTGCTGCGTGTGATGGGGCCGCGCGAGGCCCAGATGCACCTCGTGGACGAGGTGCAGAAGGTGTACCGGGCGCAGGGTGTGTCCATCCACGACAAGCACATCGAGGTCATCGTGCGGCAGATGCTGCGGCGCGTCACGATCATCGATTCCGGTGCGACCGAGTTCCTGCCGGGTGAGCTGCCGGAGCGCACGAGGTTCGAGCAGGTCAACCGGCAGGCAGTGGCCGAGGGCGGCGAGCCGGCCTCGGGTCGTCCGGTGCTGATGGGCATCACGAAGGCGTCGTTGACAACGGACTCGTGGCTGTCGGCGGCGTCGTTCCAGGAGACCACGCGAGTGCTTACCGACGCGGCTATCAACGGCCGCAGCGACAAGCTCGTGGGCCTCAAGGAGAACGTGATCATCGGAAAGCTGATCCCCGCGGGCACGGGTATCAACAGGTACCGCAACATCCAGGTGCAGCCGACCGAGGAGGCTCGGGTCGCCGCGTACGCGATCCCGTCCTACGACGACGGCTACTACACCCCGGACGTGTTCGGTACGGGTACCGGTGCGGCAGTGCCGTTGGACGACTACGACTTCGGTCGCGACTTCCGGTAACCGCTCCGGCTGCGGTAGCGCCAAGTCGCCCCGCGTCAGCAACAACGGGGGAGCCCCCGGCCACCAGGCCGGGGGCTCCCCCTTTTGCTCGCCCCTCACCGCGTTTTGCCCGCTAAACGCGCCCAGACCCCGCCCGTGGACCGCGTTTCGCGGGCAAAACGCGGTCTTGGCGGCCGCAAAGGTGATCGTTACTCGGGTTGATCTGGCAGTTGGTGAGTTGTTGACAGCTCGCGATCTGTTACACCAAGCTTCCTCATCGTCACTCGTTCGCGTGAGGAGGTTGTTGATGAAGAGACGTGTAACCGGGTTGCTCGCCGTGTTGCTGATCGCTGTCGTCACCAGTTTTGTGGGCGCTGTGGTCACGGCGGCGCCCGCGAAGGCCGATGGCTGTTACACCTGGAACCGAACGCTGTCGCAGGGCGCGTCCGGCGAGGATGTCCGCCAGCTTCAGATACGAGTCGCCGGCTACCCCGGATACGGCTCCGTGCTTGCACTCGACGGTTCGTACGGTCCCGCCACCAAGGCTGCGGTCACCCGGTTTCAGCAGGCGTACGGCCTCAGCGCAGACGGGGTCGCCGGCCCACAAACGTTCAACAAGATCTACGCGCTGCAGGACGACGACTGCACTCCCGTGAACTTCTCCTACGGTGAGTTGAACAACTGCAACTCCAACTGGTCGGGTGGTGCGGTCGGTGCTTCCACGGCGAAGGCCAACGCCTTGGTGTCGATGTGGAAGCTGCAAGCCATGCGACACGCACTTGGCGATCAGCCGATTCGGGTGACCAGCGGCTTCCGCAGCCATTCCTGCAACGACGCGGTTGGCGGAGCGCCCAACAGCCGCCACCTCTACGGCGACGCCGTGGACCTCGGGTCGGGTCCGCACTCGCTGTGCACGCTCGCCAGGCAGGCACGCAGCCACGGCTTCAACGGGATTCTCGGCCCCGGCTACCCGGGCCACAGCGACCACACCCACGTCGATCATCGCTCGAGCCGGTTCTGGTCGGCTTCCAGCTGCGGCATCTGATTGAGGCCGCATCCGCATGTCACGTTTCGCGGGCTAACCGTGGTCGGCGAACCACGGTTAGCCCGCTAAACGCGCGGGGCTCCCGGCTGGACCTCGTTCAACAGTTGGTCGAGGTGGTTCAGCAGGGCGCCCTTGCTGAGTTTGCGGTCCTTGCGTTCGGTGGAGATCATCCCTTGCCGACTGCGGAAGCCTTCGGGTGGTGTGTAAGCCCCTGAGGACAGATCCTTGAAGATCGGCTGTTCCCATTCGATGAACGCCGGGTACAGCGCCAGCCGCCAGTCGGTGATCGCATGGCGGCTGCCGGAGGTGAAGAAACCGCCATAGGGGTAGCGGTTCATGGCGATGCTCACCACGTAGTCGTAGCGCCAGGCCTTTCGGTATCCACCCGACGTTCCCGCACTGACCTTGATCCGAGTTCCCTGCTGGCGCGCGTGAAAGATATACCCGCGGTGTTCACCCAGCAGTTCGATGTCGGTTCCCGGCAGTGCCGTGGTCTCCCACGATTCAGGTGCGGCCGTCCCGTCCGGGCTCAGGTCGCCGTTCGTGCCCCTGCCGGTCTTCACCAGCCAACCGTGTTGCCGCGCCATGCGGCGGGCTCCGCCCCACCGGAAGATCATCCTGGGGATGAGTCGTTTCAGCCACCAGCCAAGCCCGAGTACGAGCAGGGCGAGGATCAACCATCCCCACACGTTGTCGGGCAGCCAGATTGCCGGGTCCATCGGTCCAACCTTCTCAGTCGTGAACTGGCTCAGATGTCCAGGTAGCCCTCGGTCTCACTCCTGGATTGGTCCGCACCCGTCTCGTCATACTCCCCGGCCTTCTGCGCGTTGCCGATGTTGCGAGCCGACTTCTCCGGCCCTGCGTTGGCACCCGTGCCGAGTCCTACCTGGGCGACGGCAGTATCCATCACGTTCTCGCCCACGGAGCGCGCGAACCCGGCCTGCACCCGCTCGCCGACCAAGCCGTTGCCGCTCATGAGCTTGACGATCGGGGACTTGCTGCCCGCCTCCAGCGCCATGTCCGCGAAGGCGCTGTCGAGCTTCTTGTAGTCCATGGCTTGTTTGAACCCGGTGCGCAGGTTGCCCATCCGGTTACGTAGCCCCCGCAGAAAATCCATGATCTTGTCGAAGAGCCTGCGCAGCTTGGCGATCGCCTGAGAGACCTTTCCTCCGGTGGTGGCCGCTCGTGCCGTGGTGGCCGTCCCGGCGGCCGCGGTCGAGGCGCCTGCCGTGGGAACGGCGGCGGCGAGGGCGGGTATCCAGATCATGATCAGCCAGGTGATGAACTCGGTGAGCAGCGCCTTGATGAAGTCCTCGATGACCGTCATCACCATGCTCGACATCTGCAGGAACTGGGCCAGTTCGCCTGCCTGCCCCGCGACGCCGTCGATGCCCTTGGCGAAGTCGGCGAGCTTGGTGCCCGCTGCTTCCGACGCCGCTCCTCCCCAGTTCTGCAGTGAGCTGGTGAGGTCGGCGTTGAACTTCTCGCGCAGCTTCTCCACGCCCTTGCCGATGGCGTCGAAGTTCTCCGCGGCCTGCGAAAGCGCAGGCCCGTCGCCGCTGACGAAGTGGATGGCGTCCTCGAGCGGTTGCACGACGCTGATCAGGAAGTTCAGGCCCTGGCTCACCAGCCATCCGATCGGGTCGGTGGCGATTCCCATCGCAGCGCCACCGAGGGACATGATCAGGCCTGAGCCTTCGGAGACCAGGCCGGACACTTCGGAGCTGGTGGCGCCGTCGGTCAGCTTGCCCCCGGCCTCGAACGCCTTCAGTGCGTTGCCGTAAACGGGTACGGCTTCGCGTGCTTTCGTGCCGGTGTCCTTTTCCCCAACCTTGATCTTGACGCCGCCTGCTTCGTGCTCTTCTTCAGCCATTGCGGTTTGATCCCCGTGTCCTATTTTCCGTCGATCTCGAACTTGACCCCGTTGAGCAGTTGTTTCACCGCGTCCTCGTGCTGCTGGTAGCCGTCCGCGGCCCTGGCGAACTTGTCAGCGGCCGACTGGAAACCGTCCTGCAGGCTGGTGAACAATTCCTTGAGATCGCCGAGCATCTCGGTGTAGTTGTCTTTGACGAACACGCCGACGATTCCCCACGATTTGTCGCCGACGTCGGCAGTGTCGACGAGTCCGGCTATCTCGCCTGCCGTTGCCTTCTGCCCCGCCAGCTTGCCCGAGTAGGTGCGCAGTTCCTCGGAATCGACGTTGAACCCGGTCATCAGCGGTCCTCCTCGTTGAACAGGTTCTGCAGGAACGCCTCGCCTGCCGAGCCGCCACCGGCACCGGGTGGCGGCCCCTGGGTGCTGCCGTCGGTGCCGGAGCTCAGCACCGTGCGCTGCGAGTAGTCGTCGTGGTACTCCTCCTCGGCAGTCGGCCTGCGGACGTCGTCGCCGTGCTGTGACCGAAGCTCCTCCACGGAGGTGCCGAACAGCTCTGCCTGAGCCTGGAGAACCTGCTCGCTGAGTTGGGTGTCATCACCGAGGTGCTCGTCGACGAGTCCGGCCTGCTTGCGCGCCGCCTCCGCCACGGCCTGCTGGAGGGTTGTGAGCAGCGCCGACGACAGCGCCTGTGGTTGCTGGCCGAGTGCCTGCTGCGTGAACTGGATGTCCTTGATGGCGCCGCCGGGACCGGCCACGACGGTGATCGAGCGGTCGGGGGAGGTGGCCGTCGCCTCGAGCGAAGCGATCTCGCTGCGCAGCTGACCGAGGTTGGCGAACCGATCGTCGACCTGCTTGATCTTGGATTGGAACTTCTCGAACTCCGCGACCAGTTGGTCGAACTCCGCTGACACGAGGGGCCTCCCGGGCTATGGTTGCTGCGACGGCCGGCTTGCTTTGCGGACTCATAATGGATCATCCCCACGCGCTCGTGGGCCGGAATCGGGTAAGCTGGTAGCCGCAGGCCATCCGTCCGTGGCTGCTTGGTGGGCCGAAAGCGACCCCCGATGTGGTAGCCATCAATGCGGGCGGGTATCTTTGACGACCGTGCCCGGCAGCTGTCGGGCTGCTCCGTGCGCCATCGGGCCACGTCCGGGTCTTCCCGGTTCGCCGTGTTGGCCAGGCGGAGCTCCACGGCAATCCCGATGGGAAGTTGAAGGGTCGCGAAGATCCTGACGCGGGCCGACACGCCCGACCTCGGGGACCGGGGAGACAAGCAGAGCTGTATAGCTGAAGGACGCGACAGAAAGCTGGTCCATTGCCCACGATCCAGCAGTTGGTCCGCAAGGGCCGCCAGGACAAGGCTGCCAAGCAGAAGACCGCGGCGCTCAAGGGGAGCCCGCAGCGTCGTGGTGTGTGCACGCGCGTGTACACGACCACGCCCAAGAAGCCGAACTCGGCGCTGCGCAAGGTCGCGCGTGTGAAGCTGACCAGCGGCATCGAGGTCACGGCCTACATTCCCGGCGAGGGTCACAACCTCCAGGAGCACTCGATGGTGCTCGTGCGTGGCGGGCGTGTGAAGGACCTGCCGGGCGTTCGCTACAAGATCATCCGCGGTTCGCTCGACACCCAGGGTGTGAAGAACCGCAAGCAGGCGCGCAGCCGGTACGGCGCGAAGAAGGAGAAGAGCTAATGCCCCGCAAGGGTCCGGCCCCGAAGCGGCCGCTGATCGCTGACCCGGTGTACGCATCTCCGCTCGTCACCCAGCTGGTGAACAAGGTGCTGACGGACGGGAAGCGTTCGCTCGCCGAGCGAATCGTCTACGGCGCGCTGGAAGGGGCTCGTGAGAAGACCGGCACCGACCCGGTCGTCACACTGAAGCGTGCGCTGGACAACGTGCGGCCCACCCTCGAGGTGAAGAGCCGCAGGGTTGGTGGCGCGACCTATCAGGTGCCCATCGAGGTCAAGCCAGGTCGATCGACCACCCTTGCGCTGCGCTGGATCGTCACCTTCGCGCGGCAGCGCCGCGAGAAGACCATGATCGAGCGCCTGCAGAACGAGCTGCTCGACGCGAGCAACGGCCTCGGGGCCAGCGTGAAGCGCCGCGAGGACACCCACAAGATGGCCGAGTCCAACAAGGCTTTTGCCCACTACCGCTGGTGAGCAACGAACACAGTCGCCCGGTCCGGGACGATCAGCCAATGCCGGGCCCCACGTTTGAGACAGGGGAACACTGAAGTGGCACGTGACGTGCTGACCGACCTGAGCAAGGTCCGCAACATCGGCATCATGGCCCACATCGACGCCGGTAAGACGACCACCACCGAGCGGATCCTGTTCTACACCGGGATCAACTACAAGATCGGCGAGGTGCACGACGGCGCCGCGACGATGGACTGGATGGAGGAGGAGCAGAAGCGGGGTATCACCATCACCTCGGCTGCTACCACCACCTTCTGGAACGACTACCAGATCAACATCATCGACACCCCCGGCCACGTCGACTTCACCGTCGAGGTGGAGCGCAACCTGCGCGTGCTCGACGGCGCGGTCGCCGTCTTCGACGGCAAGGAGGGTGTCGAGCCGCAGTCGGAGCAGGTTTGGCGTCAGGCCGACAAGTACGAGGTCCCCCGCATCTGTTTCGTCAACAAGATGGACAAGCTGGGCGCGGACTTCTACTTCACCGTGCGCACCATCGAGGAGCGCCTCGGCGCCCGCCCGCTCGTCATCCAGTTGCCGATCGGCGCGGAGAGCGAGTTCGAGGGTGTCATCGACCTCGTCCGCATGAAGGCGCTGACGTGGCGTGGCGACGTCAAGAAGGGCGAGGACTACGGGGTCGAGGACATCCCGGCCGCGCTCGCCGACAAGGCCGCCGAGTACCGCGACAAGCTGGTCGAGGCCGTCGCCGAGACCGACGACGAGCTGATGGAGAAGTACTTCGGTGGCGAGGAGCTGACCGAAGCCGAGATCAAGAACGGCATCCGCAAGCTCACCACCGAGCGCGCGGCCTACCCGGTGCTGGCCGGCTCGGCGTTCAAGAACAAGGGCGTGCAGCCCATGCTCGACGCCGTGATCGACTACCTGCCGTCGCCGCTGGACCTGCCGCCGGTGGAGGGGACGCTGACCGACGGCGAGACCGCTGTCACGCGCAAGCCGTCGGTTCAGGAACCGTTCTCCGCGCTCGCGTTCAAGATCGCTGCGCACCCGTTCTTCGGGAAGCTGACCTACATCCGGGTCTACTCGGGCAAGGTCGCCGCGGGCAGCCAGGTCGTCAACGCGACCAAGGAGCGCAAGGAGCGCATCGGCAAGATCTTCCAGATGCACTCCAACAAGGAGAACCCGGTCGATGAGGCGCAGGCGGGCCACATCTACGCCGTCATCGGGTTGAAGGACACCACCACGGGCGACACCCTCGCCGACCCGCAGAACCCGGTCGTGCTGGAGTCGATGACCTTCCCCGAGCCGGTCATCAAGGTCGCCATCGAGCCCAAGACCAAGGCGGACCAGGAGAAGCTTTCCACCGCGATCCAGAAGCTCGCCGAGGAGGACCCGACGTTCCGGGTCAGCCAGGACGAGGAGACCGGGCAGACGATCATCGAGGGCATGGGCGAGCTCCACCTCGAGGTGCTCGTCAACCGGATGAAGTCCGACTACAAGGTCGAGGCGAACATCGGTAAGCCCCAGGTTGCCTACCGTGAGACCGTCCGCAACACGGTCGAGAAGCTCGAGTACACCCACAAGAAGCAGACCGGTGGTTCCGGTCAGTTCGCGAAGGTGATCGTCAAGCTCGAGCCGCTGCAGACCACGGACGGCGCACTCTACGAGTTCGACAACAAGGTCACCGGTGGCCGCGTGCCGAGGGAGTACATCCCATCGGTGGACGCGGGTGCGCAGGACGCCATGCAGTACGGCGTGCTCGCCGGCTATCCGCTCGTCGGGTTGAAGTTCACCTTGTTGGACGGTGCGTACCACGAGGTCGACTCCTCGGAGATGGCCTTCAAGATCGCCGGTTCGATGGCGATGAAGGAGGCCGCGAGGAAGGCAGGCCCGGTACTGCTGGAGCCGATGATGGCGGTCGAGGTGACCACACCCGAGGACTACATGGGTGACGTCATCGGTGACCTGAACTCCCGCCGTGGCCAGATCCAGGCCATGGAGGAGAGGTCGGGCACGCGCGTCGTGAAGGCGCTCGTGCCGCTGTCGGAGATGTTCGGGTACGTGGGTGACCTGCGGTCGAAGACCCAGGGTCGCGCCAACTACACGATGCACTTCGACTCCTACGCGGAGGTTCCGGCGAACGTCGCGAAGGAGATCATCGCGAAGGCGACGGGGGAGTGAGCGCCCTAGGACGGGTACGGCGAACCCGGTGTCTTCACATCGGCACCGCGGCGGTGGGGGAGTAACAACCCTCAAAGCATCCAAAGCGGGCGCCAAGGGGCTGTTCCCCTGAAGGTCCGCACAACCGACCAGATCGAGTCGTAGATCGGCAGCCACGCCGGTCACGAGCAAGAAAGTCCAGGAGGACATTCCAGTGGCGAAGGCGAAGTTCGAGCGGAGCAAGCCGCACGTCAACATCGGAACCATCGGGCACGTCGACCACGGCAAGACCACTCTGACCGCGGCGATCACCAAGGTTCTCCACGAAAAGTTTCCCGAGCTGAACCAGTCGCGCGCGTTCGACCAGATCGACAACGCGCCCGAGGAGAAGCAGCGCGGTATCACGATCAACATCTCGCACGTCGAGTACCAGACCGACAAGCGTCACTACGCGCACGTCGACGCTCCGGGTCACGCCGACTACATCAAGAACATGATCACCGGTGCGGCCCAGATGGACGGCGCGATCCTCGTGGTGGCGGCCACCGACGGCCCGATGCCGCAGACCCGCGAGCACGTGCTGCTCGCCCGTCAGGTCGGTGTGCCCTACATCGTGGTGGCGCTGAACAAGGCCGACATGGTGGACGACGAGGAGATCCTCGAGCTCGTCGAGATGGAGGTCCGTGAGCTGCTGAGCGCTCAGGAGTTCCCCGGCGACGACGCTCCGGTGGTTCGCGTGTCCGGTCTGAAGGCGCTCGAGGGCGACGAGAAGTGGTCGCAGAGCGTGCTCGACCTCATGGAGGCCGTGGACGACAACATCCCGGACCCGGTGCGTGACACCGAGAAGCCGTTCCTGATGCCGATCGAGGACGTCTTCACGATCACCGGTCGCGGGACGGTCGTCACCGGCCGCATCGAGCGCGGTGAGATCAAGCTCAACGAAGAGGTCGAGATCGTCGGTATCCGGCCCGACTCGCGCAAGACCACGGTCACGAGCATCGAGATGTTCAACAAGATGCTGGACTACGGCCAGGCCGGTGACAACGCCGCCCTGCTGCTGCGTGGTGTGAAGCGCGAGGATGTCGAGCGCGGTCAGGTCGTCGTGAAGCCCGGCACCACCACGCCGCACACCGAGTTCGAGGGCCAGGTCTACATCCTGTCCAAGGACGAGGGTGGTCGGCACACGCCGTTCTTCAACAACTACCGCCCGCAGTTCTACTTCCGTACCACGGACGTCACCGGTGTTGTGACGCTGCCCGAGGGCACGGAAATGGTCATGCCCGGCGACAACACGCACATCACAGTGCAGCTGATCCAGCCGGTGGCCATGGACGAGGGGCTGCGGTTCGCCATCCGTGAGGGTGGCCGTACCGTTGGTGCCGGTCAGGTCACCAAGATCCTCAAGTAGGGCAGCGCACCCCCGGGTGCGAATGCCGGGTGTCCGTGTGGCATCCTGTTAAGGTTGCTCGACGCGGGGCGGCCGATTTCAACGGAACTGAGATCCAAGAAATCGGCCGCCCTGCCACGAGCGTCCTGGACTCACGGTCTTTTCCGTGGGTCGGGAGTGGCCGGCCATGCCGTCGGCCCTTCGAGATGTGACAGACCTAGCGGCACGACAACGATCCTGCGGGATCAGTCTGCGTAGTGGGCGCGACACGCCCGACCGCGTGGACCGGAGGCAAGTCGTTGACGTGCGGTAACAGCGGTACGAGACGGTAAGGAACCATGGCGGGACAGAAGATCCGCATCAGGCTCAAGGCCTACGACCACGAGGCGATCGACGCCAGCGCGCGCAAGATCGTCGAGACGGTGACGCGCACCGGCGCCTCGGTCGTCGGACCTGTGCCGCTGCCCACCGAGAAGAACGTTTACTGCGTCATCCGTTCGCCGCACAAGTACAAGGACTCGCGCGAGCACTTCGAGATGCGCACGCACAAGCGTCTGATCGACATCCTCGACCCGACGCCGAAGACGGTCGACGCGCTGATGCGCATCGACCTTCCGGCGAGCGTCGACGTCAACATCCAGTAAGCGTTGGTCGAGCGGCGGAGATAGAGACTCATGTCTGACAGGCAAGTGAAGGGCATTCTGGGCACCAAGCTCGGCATGACCCAGGTCTTCGACGAGAACAACCGGGTCGTACCGGTGACCGTCGTGCAGGCCGGGCCGAACGTGGTGACCCAGGTGCGCAACAAGGAGAAGGACGGCTACTCGGCCGTGCAACTCGCCTTCGGTGCCGTCGACCCGCGCAGGGTCAACAAGCCGAGGACGGGCCACTTCGAGAAGGCCGGTGTGACACCGCGGCGCTACGTCGCCGAGCTGCGCACGGTCGACGCCGAGTCCTACGAGGTCGGCCAGGAGATCACCGCGGAGGTGTTCCCGAGCGGTTCCGTGGTCGACGTGACCGGCACCAGCAAGGGCAAGGGCTATGCGGGTGTCATGAAGCGGCACGGCTTCTCCGGTCAGGGCGCCAGCCACGGTAACCAGGCCAAGCACCGCGCTCCCGGGTCGATCGGCGGCTGCGCCACCCCCGGCCGGGTGTTCAAGGGTCTGCGCATGGCGGGCCGGATGGGCAACAAGCGGGTGACGACGCAGGGCCTCACCGTGCACGCGGTGCGTCCCGAGGACGGCCTGCTGCTGATCAAAGGTGCGGTTCCCGGACCCAAGGGCGGGCTGATCTTCGTCCGCAGCGCCGCGAAGGGTGGTGTGACGCAGTGACCGCGACGGTGGAACTCAAGACCCCGGCAGGCAAGGCCGAGGGAACGGTCGAGCTTCCCGCCGAGATCTTCGACGTGCAGGCGAACATCCCGCTGATGCACCAGGTCGTCGTAGCGCAGCTGGCCGCGGCGAGGCAGGGCACGCACGACACGAAGACCAGGGGCGAGGTGCGCGGCGGTGGCCGCAAGCCGTACCGGCAGAAGGGCACCGGTCGTGCCAGGCAGGGTTCGGTTCGTGCACCGCAGTTCACCGGCGGCGGCACGGTTCACGGCCCGACGCCACGTGACTACACCCAGCGGACCCCGAAGAAGATGAAGGCGGCCGCGCTGCGCGGCGCCCTCTCCGACCGGGCACGCTCGGAGCAGCTGCACGTTGTCACGGAGCTGGTGTCGAGCGAGAAACCGTCCACGAAGGCAGCCAAGGCAGCGCTGGCCGCGGTGACGCAGGCCAAGCGCGTGCTCGTGGTCCTGCACCGCGACGAGGAGCTGAGCAGGCTCTCCTTGCGCAACCTGCCGAACGTGCACCTGCTGACCCCCGACCAGCTCAACACCTACGACGTTCTCGTCAACGACGACGTCGTGTTCACCAAGGCGGCGTTCGACGCGTTCCTCGCCGGCCCGAGCAGGGCGGGCAAGTCGGGCGATGCCGAAGGGAGTGACCAGGCATGAGCTCCGTGGCGATTCCCGACCCGCGTGACATCCTGATCGCGCCGGTGATCTCCGAGAAGTCGTACGGGCTGCTCGAGGACCACAAGTACACCTTTCTTGTTCGCCCCGACGCCAACAAGACCCAGATCAAGGTCGCGGTCGAGAAGGTCTTCGGCGTGAAGGTGATCAGCGTGAACACGCTGAACCGGCCGGGTAAGCGCAAGCGCACCCGGTACGGCTACGGCAAGCGCAAGGACACCAAGCGCGCCATTGTCACGCTCTCGGCCGAGAGCAAGCCGATCGAGATCTTCGGCGGACCCGCCGCGTAAGGGACTGAGAAGACATGGGCATCCGCAAGTACAAGCCGACGACGCCTGGTCGTCGCGGCTCCTCCGTCTCGGATTTCGCCGAGATCACCCGCTCGACGCCGGAGAAGGCACTGCTGCGTCCACTGCACGGGCGTGGCGGCCGCAACTCCGCGGGCAAGATCACCACCCGGCACAAGGGTGGTGGACACAAGCGCGCTTACCGGGTCATCGACTTCCGGCGCAACGACAAGGACGGCGTTCCCGCCAAGGTCGCGCACATCGAGTACGACCCCAACCGCAGTGCCCGCATCGCGTTGCTGCACTACGCCGACGGCGACAAGCGCTACATCATCGCGCCGGAGCGGCTCAAGCAGGGTGACCGGGTGGAGAGCGGCCCGAGGGCCGACATCAAGCCTGGCAACAACCTGCCGCTTCGCAACATCCCGGTGGGCACTGTGATCCACGCGATCGAACTCCGCCCCGGCGGCGGCGCGAAGATCGCGAGGTCGGCGGGTGCCCGCGTGCAGTTGGTCGCCAAGGACGGTCCGTACGCCCAACTGCGGATGCCTTCCGGCGAGATCCGCAACGTGGACGTGCGAAACAGGGCGACGGTCGGCGAGGTCGGCAACTCCGAGCACTCCAACATCAACTGGGGCAAGGCGGGACGTAACCGCTGGCGCGGCAAGCGCCCCACCGTCCGTGGTGTCGTGATGAACCCGGTCGACCACCCGCACGGTGGTGGTGAGGGCAAGACCTCCGGCGGTAGGCACCCGGTGAACCCGAACGGCAAGCCGGAGGGCCGCACGCGTCGCAGCAAGCCGAGCGACAAGCTGATCGTCCGCCGCCGGCGCACCGGCAAGAAGCGCTGAGCAGGGAGGTAGTAAGAGATGCCGCGCAGCCTGAAGAAGGGCCCGTTCGTGGACGACCACCTGCTCAAGAAGGTGGACGCGCTCAACGAGTCGGGCAAGAAGACAGTGATCAAGACCTGGTCCCGCAGGTCGACCATCATTCCGGACATGCTCGGTCACACCATCGCGGTGCATGACGGCCGCAAGCATGTGCCGGTGTTCGTCACCGAGGCGATGGTCGGGCACAAGCTTGGTGAGTTCGCCCCGACGCGGACCTTCAAGGGCCACGTCAAGGATGACCGCAAGTCGCGCCGCCGCTGAGCGCGCACCGAGAAGGGGAAGCAGCGATGAACGCGCGTAATGACGCGGTGGCCGAGGCAGAGGAGACCCTGCCAACGGCTTTCGCGCGAGCTCGCTTCGTCCGGGACTCGCCGACCAAGGTGCGCCGGGTGATCGAGCTGATCAAGGGCCGTAACGCCAACGAGGCGCTGGCCGTGCTCAGGTTCGCACCGCAGACGGCCAGTGGGCCCGTGGCGAAGGTGCTCGCCAGTGCCATGGCCAACGCGGAGAACAACCTGGATCTCGACCCGGACACGCTCTGGGTCAAGAACGCCTACGCCGACGAAGGTCCGACGCTCAAGCGGATCCGGCCGCGGGCCCAGGGCCGCGCCTACCGGATCCGCAAGCGGACCAGCCACATCACGGTGGAGCTCGAGTCCCGGCCGGCGTCCGACAAGGCGAAGTCGAAGAGCAAGAAGAAGGCAGGTGGCCGGTAGTGGGCCAGAAAATCAACCCGCACGGCTTCCGGCTCGGGATCACCACGGATTGGAAGTCCCGCTGGTACGCCGACAAGCAGTACTCGGAGTACGTCGCCGAGGACGTCAAGATCCGCAAGCTCCTTTCGACGGGTATGGAGCGCGCAGGCATCTCCAAGGTCGAGATCGAGCGCACCCGGGACCGGGTCCGCGTGGACATTCACACCGCGCGGCCGGGCATCGTCATCGGCCGTCGTGGCGCCGAGGCCGACCGGATCCGTGGCGCGCTGGAGAAGCTCACCGGCAAGCAGGTGCAGCTGAACATCCTCGAGGTGAAGAACCCCGAGTCGGACGCGCAGCTGGTCGCGCAGGGCGTGGCCGAACAGTTGTCCAACCGCGTGGCGTTCCGGCGGGCCATGCGTAAGGCGATCCAGACCTCGATGCGTTCGCCGCAGGTCAAGGGCATTCGCGTGCAGTGCAGCGGCAGGCTCGGCGGCGCCGAGATGTCCCGCTCGGAGCACTACCGCGACGGCAGGGTTCCGCTGCACACGTTGCGTGCCGATATCGACTACGGCTTTTTCGAGGCTCGCACCACCTTCGGCAGGATCGGCGTGAAGGTGTGGATCTACAAGGGCGACATCGTCGGTGGGCTGAAGGGCAAGCAGGAGCGGGACGCGGCCGCGGCTGCCGAGCGCGCCCCACGGCGCGAGCGGCCCTCCCGGCGTCGCTCCGGTTCCTCCGGCACGACGCCGACCTCGACCGAAGCCGGCCGGGCCGCCGCGGCGTCGCAGAGTGGCGCGCAGAGCGACACCGATGTGGCCGCAGGCCAGGCTCCGCAGGTGGCGGCGCAGGACGCCGCAGAGAAATCGGAGGGCTGAGGCGTGCTCATCCCACGCAAGGTCAAGCACCGCAAGCAGCACTCGCCGAAGCGTTCCGGCGCCGCCAAGGGCGGCACCAAGGTCAACTTCGGTGAGTACGGCATCCAGGCGCTCGAGCACAGCTACGTGACGAACCGGCAGATCGAGTCGGCTCGTATTGCCATGACCAGGCACATCAAGCGTGGCGGGAAAATCTGGATCAACATCTTCCCCGACCGGCCGCTGACGAAGAAGCCCGCCGAAACCCGCATGGGTTCCGGTAAGGGTTCGCCCGAGTGGTGGGTGGCCAACGTGAAGCCGGGCAGGGTCATGTTCGAGATGAGCTTCCCGAACGAGGCCGTGGCTCGCGAGGCGCTGCGCCGTGCGATCCACAAGCTGCCGATGAAGTGCCGGATCGTGACGCGCGAAGGTGGTGAGTTCTGATGGCTAAGGCCGGAGGAGTTGCGTCGTCAGAACTTCGTGAGCTCACTGCGGAGGAGCTCGTGCTGCGGCTGAAGGAAGCCAAGGAGGAGTTGTTCAACCTCCGGTTCCAGATGGCCACCGGGCAGCTCGACAACAACCGCAGGCTGCGCACGGTGCGCGCGGACATCGCCCGCATCTACACCGTGATGCGCGAGCGTGAGCTCGGGCTCTCCATCGCGCCTGACGAGAACGAGAGTGAAGGTGCCGCATGACGGAGCCGGTGCAGAAGAAGGAGTCCGGCCGTAACTACCGGAAGGTCCGGGAGGGCCTGGTCGTGTCCGACAAGATGGACAAGACGATCGTGGTCGAGCTCGAGGACCGCAAGAAGCACCCGCTGTACGGCAAGGTGATGCGCTCGACCAAGAAGGTCAAGGCGCACGACGAGCAGAACACGGCCGGTGTGGGCGACCGCGTGCTCCTCATGGAGACCCGTCCCCAGTCGGCCACCAAGCGCTGGCGGCTCGTCGAGATCCGCGAGAAGGCCAAGTAAGCAGGGGCCCGAGTGGCCCCGTTCGTTCCGCCAGGCTCGGGCCTACCGAGAACCGGCGCGACATACAGGAGTTGACGTGATCCAGCAGGAGTCGCGACTGCGAGTCGCCGACAACACGGGTGCCAAGGAGATCCTGACCATCCGGGTGCTCGGTGGCTCGGGGCGGCGCTACGCGGGCATCGGCGACATCATCGTCGCCACCGTCAAGGACGCCATCCCGGGCGCCAACGTGAAGCGTGGTGACGTCGTCAGGGCCGTCATCGTCAGGACGGTGAAGGAGAAGCGTCGCCCCGACGGCTCCTACATCCGGTTCGACGAGAACGCAGCGGTCCTCATCAAGAACGACAACGAACCGCGAGGGACCCGCATCTTCGGCCCGGTTGGGCGTGAGCTGCGCGATCGGAAGTTCATGAAGATCATCTCGCTCGCGCCGGAGGTGCTCTAGATGAAGGTGAAGAAGGGCGACACCGTCCTCGTCATCGCAGGCAAGGACAAGGGCGCCAAGGGCAAGGTCATCCAGGCCTATCCCGACCGCCAACGGGTTCTGGTCGAGGGTGTGAACCGCATCAAGAAGCACACCCGGATCACCCAGACCCAGCGGGGCGCTCAGTCCGGCGGCATCGTCACGCAGGAGGCTCCCATCCACGTGTCGAACGTGATGGTGGTGGACTCCGACGGCAAGCCGACCAAGGTGGGCTACCGCATCGGCGAGGACGGTAAGAAGGTTCGGATCTCGCGCAGGACCGGCAAGGACATCTGATGACCACCGCAGAGAAGACATACCCGACACCGCGGTTGAAGATCCGGTACCGCGAGGAGATCACAGGCCAACTCCGCGAGGAGTTCGGCTACACCAACCCGCACCAGATCCCCGGTGTGGTCAAGGTCGTGGTCAACATGGGCGTCGGCGACGCCGCCCGCGACAGCAAGTTGATCGAGGGCGCCATCCGCGACCTGGCCACCATCACCGGGCAGAAGCCGGAGGTGCGTAGGGCTCGCAAGTCCATCGCGCAGTTCAAGCTGCGTGAGGGGCAGCCGATCGGTGCGCGGGTGACGCTGCGCGGCGACCGCATGTGGGAGTTCCTCGACCGGCTGCTCACCATCGCGCTGCCGCGTATCCGCGACTTCCGCGGGTTGTCGGCGAAGCAGTTCGACGGCAAGGGCAACTACACCTTCGGTCTCACGGAACAGTCGATGTTCCACGAGATCAACCCGGACTCCATCGACCGCCCGCGCGGCATGGACGTCACGGTCGTCACCACCGCCACCACCGACGACGAGGGCCGTGCGCTGCTTCGCAAGCTCGGTTTCCCGTTCAAGGAGGCGTCATGAGCGACACTCGACAGCTCACGCCCGTGAAAGCCGCCCGGGTGCGGGTGTCCCGCAAGACGGACCGGGTGCGGGTGTCCCGCGAGACACAGGAGAACTGAGCAGATGGCCAAGAAAGCTCTGATCGCCAAGGCCGCGCGCAAGCCGAAGTTCAAGGTGCGGGGCTACACCCGCTGCCAGCGCTGCGGACGGCCGCGCTCGGTGTACCGCAAGTTCGGCCTTTGCCGCGTCTGCCTGCGAGAGATGGCGCACGCCGGCCAGCTTCCCGGTGTGAACAAGTCCAGCTGGTGAAGGCTCACTACCGACTCCCACTTCGCCACAGGCCCCGCGATGCGGGGAACCAGGGCGAGAAAGGTTGAAGGTCACCATGACGATGACCGACCCGATCGCAGACTTCCTGACACGTCTGCGCAATGCGAACTCGGCGTACCACGACGAGGTCGTACTGCCCCACTCGAAGATCAAGGCGAACATCGCCGAGATCCTCAAGCGCGAGGGCTACATCTCGAGCTACCGGACCGAGCCGGGCGAGAAGCACAAGAACCTCGTCGTCGAGCTGAAGTACGGCCCGAACCGGGAGCGCAGCATCGCAGGCCTGCGGCGAGTCTCGAAGCCCGGTCTGCGGGTGTACGCCAAATCGACCAGCCTGCCCAGCGTTCTGGGCGGCCTCGGCGTGGCGATCATCTCGACGTCGTCGGGACTGCAGACCGACAGGCAGTGCAAGCGCAACGGCGTGGGCGGGGAAGTCCTCGCCTACGTCTGGTGAGGAAGGGGGACTGGCATGTCACGCATCGGTAAGCTGCCGATCACCGTCCCCTCCGGGGTCGAGGTGACCATCGACGGACAGCACGTCACGGTCAAGGGCCCGAAGGGCACTCTCGAGCACAACGTTCCCGAGCCGATCATGGTGGAACGCGCCGAGGACGGCACGCTGCAGGTGAGGCGTCCCGACGACGAGCGGGAAAGCCGTTCGCTGCACGGTCTGACGCGCACCTTGGTGAACAACCTGGTCGTCGGGGTGACCGACGGTTTCGAGAAGCGGATGGAGATCCACGGGGTCGGTTACCGCGTGCAGGCCAAGGGGCAGGACCTCGAGTTCGCCCTCGGCTACAGCCACCCGGTGACGGTCAAGGCCCCCGACGGCATCACCTTCAAGGTGGAGAGCCCGACGCGGTTCTCGGTGTCCGGCATCGACAAGCAGAAGGTCGGCCAGACCGCGGCGGTCATCCGCAAGCTACGTCGCCCCGACCCGTACAAGGGCAAGGGCCTGCGCTACGAGGGTGAGCGCATCCGCCGCAAGGTCGGAAAGACGGGTAAGTGATCATGAGCGAAACGGTTACCAAGCGCAAGCCCATCGGCAAGGACATCTCGACCCGTCGGCGCGCAGGCAAGATCCGGCGGCACAACCGGCTGCGCAAGAAGATCAACGGTACGGCCGAGCGGCCCAGGATGTCGGTGAAGCGGTCCTCGCGACACATCGTGGTCCAGTTGATCGACGACATCGCCGGGCACACCATGGCGTCGGCATCGAGCCTCGAAGCAAGTGTGCGCTCGGTCGAGGGCGACAAGAAGGCCAAGGCAGCCAAGGTCGGCGAGTTGGTCGCGGCCCGCGCCAAGAACGCGGGAATCTCCAAGGTGGTGTTCGACCGTGGCGGCAACGCCTACCACGGTCGGATCGCCGCGCTGGCCGACGCCGCCCGCGAGGCGGGGTTGGAGTTCTGACAGTGAGCAACATTCTCGAGAACGGAAGGAACGCCTGATGCCGGGACGTACGCGGCAATCCGGCGGCCAGGGCGGACCAGGCGGCGACCGCGAGCGCGGTGGCGGCAGGGACCGCAGGGACCGTCGTGACGGTGGCCGTGGCGGGGCGGCCCAGGACAAGACCCCGCACCTCGAGCGCGTCGTAGCGATCAACCGGGTGGCCAAGGTCGTCAAGGGTGGTCGGCGCTTCAGCTTCACCGCGCTGGTCGTCGTCGGTGACGGGGACGGACAGGTCGGTGTCGGCTACGGCAAGGCCAAGGAAGTGCCCGCGGCCATCGCCAAGGGTGTCGAGGAGGCGAAGAAGAATTTCTTCCGCGTGCCTCGCATCGCGGGCACCATCCCTCACCCTGTGCAGGGTGAGGAGGCCGCCGGTGTCGTGCTGCTGCGCCCGGCCAGCCCTGGTACCGGAGTCATCGCGGGCGGACCGGTGCGTGCCGTGCTCGAGTGCGCGGGCGTGCACGACGTGCTGTCCAAGTCGCTCGGCAGTGACAACGCGATCAACATCGTGCACGCGACCGTGCGGGCACTGAAGGACCTGCAGCGTCCGGAGGAGGTCGCGGCGCGCCGTGGCCTTCCGCTCGAGGACGTCGCACCGGCCCGGATGCTGCGCCAGCGTGCGGGGCAGGGGGTCTGACATGGCTCAGCTCAAGGTCACCCAGATCAAGAGCACGATCGGGACCAAGCGCAACCACAGGGATTCGCTGCGCACGCTGGGTCTGCGCAAGATCCGGCAGTCGGTTGTGCGTGATGACACCCCGCAGGTGCGTGGCCTCATCCACACGGTGCGGCACCTGGTGACCGTGGAGGAGGTCAAGTAATGGCCATCAAGATCCATCACCTCAGGCCCGCTCCCGGCTCCAACCGGGAGAAGATCCGGGTCGGCCGTGGTGAGGGCTCGAAGGGCAAGACCGCCGGTCGCGGTACGAAGGGCACCAAGGCCCGCAAGAACGTGCCCGCCGGCTTCGAGGGTGGGCAGATGCCCATCCACATGCGGCTGCCGAAGCTGCGTGGCTTCAAGAACCGCTTCCGCACCGAGTACCAGGCGGTGAACGTGGGCGACCTGGCTCGCGCGTTCCCCGACGGTGGCAAGGTCGGCAAGGAGGAACTCGTCGCCCGCGGCTTGGTGCACAAGAACGAGCTGGTGAAGGTGCTCGGTAACGGCGAGCTGAACGGCGTCAAGCTGGACGTGACCGCCGATGCCTTCTCCAACTCGGCGAAGGAGAAACTCGAAGCAGCAGGTGGCTCGGTCACCAAGCTCTGAGTGAGCGAAACCGGCCCGGAGGAGGACCCAACCCAAGGGGAACCCCTCCGGGCCGCTCCATCTCAGCGCCCGTAACCGCAGTTTGCCCGCTAAACGCGGTACCGTGCGGTCCCCCTCACCGCGGTTTGCCCGCTAAACGTGGTCGGCGAGCGGGGTAGAGCGGTCGAAAAGCGGCACTACGTGATGTCGCGTTGAGCGGGGCTGTTAGAGTCGGAGCCACGCTTCGGGATACCCGTGCCCCGACGCGCCCCTGGCTTGCCCGCCAGCAACAGTGTGTCCTGCCGGCCCCAGTGTCGGCCAAGCCGATCGTCGGCTGATCGCCGACGACGCCGAGGAGGTCCCCCGCGTGCTCAGCGCCTTCCGCTCGGCTCTCGCGACGCCGGACCTGCGCAAGAAGATCCTGTTCACGCTGATGATCGTGGCCGTCTATCGGATCGGCGCGACCATGCCAGCACCTGGGGTGTCGTACCCGAATGTCCAGGCTTGTCAGGCGCAGGTTCAAGATCAAAACATCTTCTCGCTGCTGAACCTGTTCAGTGGTGGTGCGCTGCTGCAGCTGTCTGTGTTCGCCACCGGGATCATGCCCTACATCACGGCGAGCATCATCGTGCAGTTGCTGACCGTGGTCATCCCGCGGTTCGAGGAGCTGAAGAAGGAAGGCCAGGCAGGGCAGAGCAAGCTCACCCAGTACACGCGCTACCTGACTATCGCACTGGCGATCCTGCAGGCGACGGGTGTGGTCGCGCTGGCCGATCGAGGCCAGCTCTTCGGTGACTGTGACCAGCCGGTGCTGCCGGACAACAGCGTGTACTCGCTCGCACTCACGGTCCTCACCATGACGGCAGGCACCGCGGTGATGATGTGGCTGGGCGAGTTGATCACCGAGCGCGGCGTCGGCAACGGAATGTCGCTGCTGATCTTCCTGAACATCGCTGCGCGCATCCCGGCCGAAGGCGCCAACATCCTGAACAACCAGGGTGGCCTGGTGTTCTTCTTCGTCTGTGTGCTGGGGCTGGCGATCATCGCGAGCGTCATCTTCGTCGAGCAGGGTCAGCGACGAATCCCGGTGCAGTACGCCAAGCGCATGATCGGCCGACGCATGTACGGCGGTACCTCCACCTACCTGCCGATCAAGGTCAACCAGGCCGGTGTTATTCCGGTGATCTTCGCATCCTCGCTGCTCTACCTCCCCGACCTGATCGGCAGGCTCGTGGGGAACCCGAACGAGGCGTCTTGGTGGCAACGCTTCCTGCAGACGTACCTGGTCGATCAGTCGAGCTGGGTGCACATCCTGATGTACTTCGCGCTGATCATCTTCTTCACCTACTTCTACATCACGATCACCTTCAACGTGGACGAGCGTGCGGAGGAGATGAAGAAATTCGGTGGCTTCATTCCTGGCATCAGGCCAGGTAGGCCGACCGCCGAGTACCTCGGCCACGTGCTCAGCCGTATCACGCTTCCGGGGTCGATCTATCTCGGCATCGTCGCGATCCTCCCGAACTTCTTCCTGTCGATCACCGGTGAAGGTCAGAACCAGAACTTCCCGTTCGGCGGCACTGCTGTGCTGATCATGGTTGG
This sequence comes from Saccharomonospora marina XMU15, assembly GCF_000244955.1. Lineage (GTDB taxonomy): Bacteria > Actinomycetota > Actinomycetes > Mycobacteriales > Pseudonocardiaceae > Saccharomonospora_A > Saccharomonospora_A marina. Next base: position 727,012 of record NZ_CM001439.1, read on the forward strand.
TGTCGGTCTCGACACGGTGAAGCAGATCGAAAGCCAGCTGATGCAGCGCAATTACGAAGGGTTCCTGCGATGACGCGCGTGGTTCTAGTCGGTCCGCCTGGGGCAGGAAAGGGTACGCAGGCCGCAGCGCTGTCCGAGCGGCTCGGCGTACCGCACATCTCCACGGGCGACCTGTTCAGGACCCACGTAGGCGAGCAGACACCACTCGGCAGGGAAGCGAAGCGCTATCTTGACTCCGGTGAGCTGGTGCCGGACTCGGTGACCAACGAGATGGTGCGGGAGCGGCTTGCGGAGCCGGATGCCAAGTCGGGCTTCCTGCTCGACGGCTTCCCGCGCAATACCAAGCAGGCCGATGTGTTGGCGCAGATGCTCGCGGAGTCGGACACCGCGCTGGACGCTGTGATCGAGCTGCAGGTGCCCGAAGACGTCTTGGTGGATCGCTTGTTGGCCAGAGGGCGTACGGATGACACCGAGGACGTGATTCGACGCAGGCAGCAGGTGTACCGCTCTGAGACGGCACCGCTGTTGCAGTACTACTCCGACATCCTTGTGACGGTGGACGGCGTGGGTGACGTGGACCAGGTATCGGCGCGAGTGCTGGAAGCTCTCGGCAACCGGTCGTGAAGCTCCTCCCGCGCCGTGTGCGGCAGTTGTTCCGCCGGAATCGCTCCATCGAGGTGAAAAGCCGGAGCGAGTTGGAAGCCATGCGAGCGGCTGGCCTCGTCGTTGCTCGCACCTTGCGCGGCATCATGGAGACTGCGGCGCCGGGCATGAGCACGGCAGAACTCGACGAGTTGGCCGAGCAGACCATCCGTGAAGCCAATGCCGTGCCGTCGTTCAAGGGCTACCACGGTTTTCCCGCGTCGATCTGCACGTCGGTGAACGAGCAGATCGTGCACGGCATCCCCTCGCCAGACCGTGTATTGCGTGAAGGCGACCTGTTGTCGGTGGACTGTGGGGCGATCCTGGACGGTTGGCACGGTGATTCGGCTGTCACCATCGAGATCGGTGCCGTTACCGAGAGGGACAAGGCGCTGTCGGCGGCCACCAGGGCTGCGATGCTTGCCGGGGTACGGGCGGTGAACCCGGGCGCGCGGCTCACCGACGTTTCTCACGCCATCGAGCAGGCGGCTCGTCGCGCTGCCGCGGAGGATGGTGTCGAGTACGGGATGGTGCTCGAGTACGGCGGGCACGGTATCGGTTCGGCGATGCATATGGACCCGTTCCTACCCAATGTGGGGGAGCCCGGACGAGGACCGCTACTCGAAGTCGGTATGGCTCTGGCGATCGAACCCATGCTCACGGCCGGCTCGTCGGAGACCGTGGAGCTGGACGACGGGTGGACGGTGGTCACGGCTGACGGCTCTCGCGCCGCACATTGGGAGCACACGGTGGCGGTCACCGACGAAGGGCCGTGGGTGTTGACAGAGCCTGAACCGTGACGACCTGCCCTTCGCAACAACGGTTTGCCCGCTAAACGTCGCCCGCCCACAGCGGTTTGCCCGCTAAACGCGGTATCAGGAGCGCGGGAAGCCGTCCGAAACACCGTTATCATTACGCGGTGAGAGGTTCACCCGGCAGACGGCTGACCCAAACAACCCCGGCTTAGGGGGCTTGACACGCGGCGCGTACACTGATTGTTCGGCGTGCTCATCACGCCGGTTCCATCATGCTCACTTCCACTGGGCAGCGGGATTGGCGTGGCGTGCGTGCCACCAGGCAGGCAAGCACTCAACGCTCAACCAATCACGAAACGCGGAGGACATGGCGAAGAAAGACGGGGCCATCGAGGTCGAAGGCCGCGTGATCGAGCCGCTTCCCAACGCGATGTTTCGCGTCGAGTTGGAGAACGGCCACAAGGTCCTTGCACACATCAGTGGCAAGATGCGGCAGCACTACATCCGCATTCTGCCGGAGGACAGGGTTGTCGTAGAGCTCTCGCCCTACGACTTGTCCCGTGGTCGCATCGTCTACCGCTACAAGTGATCACGGTGAGCGTGGTGGAGGGAGACCTCCACCAGGGGGCACGCAGAACTCAGCACGAGCAGGAGAGCAGGAGACGTGAAGGTCAAGCCGAGCGTCAAGCGGATCTGTGACAAGTGCCAGATCGTCCGTCGGCACGGTCGGATCATGGTGATCTGCGACAACCTGCGGCACAAGCAGCGGCAGGGCTGATCACCGGGCACTCGTCCGAGTGAATTCATAGCCGAGTACCACTCCCCGTACCTGCCGGACCGTGGCGCAAGCCGACCGGACCGGCTCACCCCCGGACTCCAGGCCGGGGCCGGGACGCCGTCCGCGAGAGCGGGTGGTGCGACAGCGAGTCGTCCCGGAATGGGCAGGGAGCAGACCTGGAGACACGATGAAGAAGGAGCATGAGCGCCAATGGCACGACTCGCTGGCGTCGATCTTCCCCGCGAGAAGCGGCTCGAGATCGCGCTTACCTACATCTACGGGATCGGCCGTACCCGCTCCAAGGAACTGATCACCGCCACGGAACTGAACGCGGACACCCGCGTGAAGGACCTCAGCGATGACGACCTTGTGAAGCTGCGGGACTACATCGAAGAGAATTTCAAGGTCGAGGGTGACCTCCGTCGCGAGGTAAACGCCGACATCCGTCGAAAGATCGAGATCGGCTGTTACGAAGGCCTGCGGTGGCGACGCGGACTTCCTGTCCGCGGGCAACGCACCAAGACCAACGCCCGTACGCGCAAGGGCCCGAAGAAGACGGTCGCAGGCAAGAAGAAGGCGGGCAAGAAGTGAGTATCAGGGGCAAGAAGCTCGTGGGCGGAGCCGTGCAACGTCAGGGCAGCGCTTCGTACATGTCGCCGAAGGCTCTTTACGCTCGCCCGATGGCGCTGCGCCAGCTGTACACCGACGCCGGCACCTTGATCCGGCGCGGACAGCGTGAAGCCGCAGCGGCCCACCAGAAGAACTCGCGCTAACGAGGAGTCACCCAGACCATGCCACCGAAGGCACGCACGACCGGGACCAAGAAGGTCCGGCGCAAGGAAAAGAAGAATGTTGCTCACGGGCATGCCCACATCAAGAGCACGTTCAACAACACCATCATCTCGATCACCGACCCCAACGGTGCGGTGATCTCGTGGGCCTCCTCCGGCCACGTCGGCTTCAAGGGTTCCCGTAAGTCCACGCCGTTTGCCGCCCAGATGGCGGCCGAGAGCGCGGCCAGGAAGGCCGCGGAGCACGGCATGAAGAAGGTCGACGTGTTCGTCAAGGGCCCCGGCTCCGGCCGCGAGACGGCGATCAGGTCGCTGCAGGCCGCAGGCCTCGAGGTGGGGACGATCCAGGACGTGACCCCGCAGCCGCACAACGGCTGCCGCCCGCCGAAGCGGCGCCGGGTCTGAGGAACGGGGAGGAGTAAGAACAGATGGCCCGTTACACCGGCCCCGCCACGCGCGTTTCGCGTCGGCTCAAGGTTGACCTCATCGGTGGCGACCAGGCGTTCGAACGCCGCCCTTACCCGCCCGGCCAGCATGGTCGTGGCCGCGTCAAGGAAAGCGAGTATCTGCTCCAGCTTCAGGAGAAGCAGAAGGCGCGGCACACCTACGGCATTCTGGAGCGCCAGTTCAAGCGCTACTACGAGGAAGCCGCCCGCCGCGCTGGCAAGACGGGTGAGAACCTGCTGCAGATCCTCGAGTCGCGACTGGACAACGTCGTTTACCGTGCCGGCCTGGCCCGCACGCGGCGGCAGGCCCGCCAGCTCGTCAGCCATGGCCATTTTCTCGTCAACGGCGAGAAGGTGAACATCCCGAGCTTCCGGATTTCGCGGTTCGACATTATCGACGTGCGGCCCAAGTCGCTTCAGATGCTGCCCTTCGTGGCGGCCAAGGAAGCCATGGGCGAGCGGCCCATTCCGGCCTGGTTGCAGGTTGTGCCATCGAGCCTGCGGATCCTCGTGCATCAGCTGCCCGAGCGTGCGCAGATCGAGATCCCGGTACAGGAACAGTTGATCGTCGAGTTCTACTCGAAGTGACCCAAGCCTGGCTTCGGCCAGGAATGGGTCGGCGGCGGCGCCCGGAGCGTCGCCGCTACGCCACACCTTTCGGCGTCATATGGCGGGCGCCGGCAGGAAAGGAAGAAGGAAAGTGCTCATTTCCCAGCGGCCGACTCTCGGCGAAGAGACGGTCAACGAGACGCGCTCACGGTTCACCATCGAACCGCTCGAACCAGGCTTCGGCTACACGCTCGGCAACTCGCTGCGGCGTACGTTGCTGTCCTCGATCCCGGGCGCCGCGGTCACCAGCATCCGCATCGATGGTGTGCTGCACGAATTCACCACTGTGCCGGGGGTGAAGGAGGATGTCACAGAGATCATCCTGAACCTCAAGGAACTCGTCGTCTCCTCCGAGGAGGACGAGCCCGTCACGATGTACCTGCGCAAGCAGGGTCCCGGTGAGGTCACGGCTGCCGACATCGTGCCACCAGCGGGTGTGACGGTTCACAATCCGGATCTGCACATCGCTTCGCTGAACGGCAAGGGCAAGCTCGAGATCGAACTCGTCGTCGAACGCGGCCGCGGGTACGTTCCGGCACTGCAGAACAAGCAGGCTGGTGCCGAGATCGGTCGTATTCCCATTGACTCGATCTACTCGCCGGTGCTGAAGGTGACCTACAAGGTCGAGGCCACCCGTGTCGAGCAGCGCACGGACTTCGACAAGCTGGTCCTCGACGTGGAGACGAAGCCGTCGATCACGCCGAGGGACGCCGTCGCATCCGCAGGCAAGACGCTGGTTGAGCTGTTCGGCCTCGCGCGTGAGCTGAATGTCGATGCCGAAGGCATCGAGATCGGCCCGTCGCCGCAAGAGGCTGACACCATCGCGGCCTACGCGATGCCGATCGAGGACCTGGACCTGACGGTGCGGTCCTACAACTGCCTCAAGCGTGAGGGCATCCACACTGTCGGTGAGCTGGTCTCCCGCAGTGAGGCGGACCTGCTCGACATTCGCAACTTCGGTGCGAAGTCGATCGACGAGGTCAAGATGAAGCTCGTCGGTCTCGGCCTCACGTTGAAGGACAGCCCACCTGGGTTCGATCCCACTGCGGCGGCGTCGACCTACGAGGGTGAGACGTGGGGTGCCGAGAGCGCCCCCGGTCTGCCCGACACCGGTCATGACGATGGTCAGGACTACGCAGAGACGGAGCAGCTGTAAGTCGTCTTGCGGCTGACGAGCTGAACGAGGAGAACCGATGCCCACTCCCACCAAGGGACCCCGTCTCGGCGGATCGCCCGCGCACGAGCGGTTGATGCTGGCCAACCTGGCCACGTCGCTGTTCGCGCACGGCAAGATCACCACGACCGAGGCCAAGGCCAAGCGTGTGCGGCCACTCGCTGAGAAGCTGATCACCAAGGCCAAGCGCGGTGATCTGCACAACCGCCGCCAGATCATGCGTGTTGTGCGCGACAAGGATGTCGTGCACAAGCTGATGGCCGAGATCGGTCCCTTCTTCGAGGACCGCAACGGCGGCTATGTGCGAATCACCAGGACACTGCCACGCAAGGGTGACAACGCTCCGATGGCAGTCATCGAACTGGTGTCGGAGAAGACCGTAACGGCAGAGGCCGAGGCAGCGAAGAAGACGAAGTTCGCGAAGGACAAGTCTGCGGCGTCCAAGACGCAGGTAGAGGAGTCGAAGGCCGAGGAGAAGGCTGAGGCTGCGGAGGAGCAGGCTGTCGACCAAGATGCGGAGCCGCCAACCTCCGCGACGGACGAGGCCACCGCGGACCCCGCTGAGGGTGCCGAGGCGCCCGCCGATGAGCCGAGCGACAAGAAGGAAGAGTCCTGACGGCTCAAAGCCCGATGAACGAGCCCGCCGGTCCCGCAGTGGATGGCGGGCTCGTTCGTATTCGTCTCGGCTTGGCCTATGACGGCACCGACTTCTCCGGATGGGCGAAACAGCCGCGACAACGGACTGTGCAGGGAGTGATCGAGGAAGCGCTCGCCAAGCAACCACCGGGTGAGGCGATGGTTGGGCCTATGGTGGTCGCAGGCCGAACAGATGCGGGCGTCCACGCCACAGCTCAAGTCGCCCACGTCGACGCTTCGCGTTTCGCGGGCAAAACGCTGCGGGGGTTGGCTGTGGATGAGCAAGGTGTCCCTGATCTGGCCCGCTTACGGCACCGTTGGAACAGGATTCTTCCACCAGATGTGCGGGTGCTGGCCGCTGACGTCGCTCCGACCGGCTTCGATGCGCGCTTTTCTGCTATGAGGCGGCACTATCTCTACAAAGTGTCGGACGCCCCATGGGGCGTTGATCCGCTGCGTCGGCGGGACACCCTTGCGTGGCCGCGGGCACTTGCTGTGGAAACCATGAACAAGGCCGCACATTACCTCATCGGGTTGCACGACTTCGCCGCTTTCTGCAAGCAACGTGAGGGAGCGACGACCATTCGGCATTTGCAACGGTTGAGTTGGCGGCGAGTGGACGAACACGAGATTCATGCGATCGTTTCCGCCGATGCCTTTTGCCACTCCATGGTCCGCAGTCTTGTCGGGGTACTACTGCTGGTGGGAGATGGGCGCCGCAGCGTTGCTTCGGTGGCGGAATCGCTTCGCAGTCGCCAGCGCGACAGCGCGGTAGCACCACCCCACGGTCTGACATTGATCGGCGTTGACTATCCCCCCGCAAGAGAGATGGCCGCGCGAGCCAATGAGACCCGCAATATTCGATCCGCGCACATTTCCTAGGGAACTTGCTGGGCGCGACGCACGTTCTCCAGGATCTTGGTTGGATCGCCTGCCAGATCCTCCGCAGTGACAACGACGAACCGCCAACCTTCGGCAGCGAGTCGCCCACGCCGGGCACGGTCGAGCAGGGTTTGCCTTCGTTCTCGATGCCAGTATCCGTCGTATTCTATGGCCGTTCTTGTTTCCGGGATCGCAAGATCGAGTCTGGCCACTTCTGTACCGTTCTTCAGAATACGATACTGCGGCGTCGGGTTTAGGCCTCCTTTCCTGAGGACGACCCGCAGTTCCGACTCGGGAAGTGATTCCGCTCGTGCGTCGGACATAAGTAAAGCCTCCCGCGCGAGTCTGATACCACGGTTGCGCCGATCTCGTAGAGTTCGCTGCAGGGCCTTCGTGGAAACCAGCTTCGAGCGCAGGAATGCGTCAAGGTCCGGTACCGCTACGCGCAACCTCCTCACCCATCCGTGTGTTCGAGGCGAGAGCCGCAACAGTAGATCAAGGGCTACGCGAGTGGGCCGGGCTATTCTGATGCCGTGCCAGGGTCGTGATTCCTTTCGTTTGACAGCCGTCCTGCGTACGCGGATCCCGGTTATGGGACCGAACCGCGATTCCTCGGGGACGACGAATTCGACCGGGTCGTGAGGCTTGGCGAGGTCGACCCCGAGGACTGTCGCGGCTGACCGACCTGTCAGTACAGCGTCTTTGGGAACGATCAATGCCGCGCCGCGGCAGCGGAGTTCGTGCGTCACCGGTAGATAGGCCGGCGCATAGACGTCCTGAAACAGCCGTCGGAACATCGGTCCGCGCAACTGGGCTTGCGTTACGTATCCTTCGGCACGGGCAACCGATCCGCGGAAGACGTTTGTCAGCTCGTGTGGCCTCGTTGTTCTGTTCACCCAGTCAACCTTGCTGAGTCGGCCGACATTCAGGCATGGCATACCACGAGTTATCCACAAGGGTGCGGTTATCCACACCCGCAGAGCCAACCGACGCCGGCCGGCGAGCCTGGCGGCCAAGACCGCAGTTTGCCCGCGAAACGCAGTAACCGCGTTTCGCGGGCAAACCGCGTTGCGGGGCGTGTCAGTCGCCGCGGCGGACCGGGCCGAGGATCTGCTGTTCCTTGCTTGTTGTCACCAGACGTAGTGGTCGCCAGAGGTTTCGGCCAAGAGCGACCACTTGGTCGTCCTTGAGCATCGTCAGTTGCCCCTTCATTTGAAAGGGCAATCGCCAGATGCGCGCCGCGAGGTCGGCCTGTCCTGCTGGAAGTCGCTGCATCAGCACCAGGTCCGCGGCGTTGGCGAGTGCACCCGCTTGCGGATGCAGATACGGCAGCACATAGACGGTGGTCTGCCACGGCGATCGGGGAGGGAACAGGTCCTGGGGTGTGGGGCCGCCGTCGTGCACAACGAGCAACGGCGCGTCCTCAGACGGCCTCGGAAGCTCGACAGGTGACAGCCGCCGGATCTGCACCAGTGGTGAAGGTTGGCCGTTGCGCTGGGTACCCGCAGCCTGCGACAACACATGCCACGCCGTTGGCCTACCCGTCGCGACGACTACCCACGCCCCTACCGCCATCGCGCGCAACGCGACCTGCCTGGCGAGGTACAACCCGCCGACGAGCACGATCCTGGTCGGCGTCGATCGTAGGGCCGAGACAGTCAGCGGCTCACCCTGCAGCCCCGACCCCAGCACGATGCCGCCCCGGTCGCCGGACGGGCTGATGGCGTCGAGCAGCGCGGGGTCAACGACGAATTCCGCCGCCACCCCGGCGCCGTTGTTGGCATCGTGAACGCGGGCGGTCACGCCGTGCCTCCCATCGGAAGAGTCGCGGAGAACCCAGCCATCTGCAGTCCACGCAGCGGCGTCAGTGCAACCCCGAGACGGCCGGAAATGCTCGTCAGCCGCTGGTCCGCTGCCTCGAGCTCACGGGGGTTGCGGGCGCTGACCCGAACAACACCGCGTAGAGCGATCTTGTCGTCCTCCTGTGCGGGCGAGATTGCCATGGCCACCGTCGCGGAAAGGGCGCGCACACTCGTGAGCGCGTTGAGGTTGCTACTGACCTTGCCCTTGGGCCAGCCCGTGATCGCGTAGCTGGCGTGCCCGATTCCCGCGGCTGTCACACCGGTCCAGCGCTCGCGCAGCCTGACGCGCGTGTCGGATCCGGCGACACCGGTGAGTTCGGCGGCGGAGATCCCCGCTCGCAGCAGTTCGTCGGGATTGAGGGGACGGGTGGGTACGCCTCGCGATTCCAGCGCGTTGCGTACCCGTGAGAGCGCACCGATCAGTGCCCGATGGGAGCCGACCACGCCACCACCACGTTCTTGTATCGCTGCAGGACACCGCTTCGGGTCGAGTCGGATGGAGACCCATGTCGTGCGGCGAGCCGCAGCCGGAAGTGGCCCGAGCACCTCCATGTAAGAACTCAGCGCGGGTGAGTCGGCAGGCAGGGCGGCACTGCCCGGGTAGCAGTGCCACGTCAGTTGTATGGAGTCGAGGACCACACCGCGGTCTTCGAGGCACGGCGCCAAGGCCGACAGTGGCAGGCCAGGGGCTCCGCCTGCCTGTGTGATCAGTGCCGGCGTCGGCTCCACGAGGAGCACGGCGGTCCACATTCCGTCGTGCCAGGCAAGTGCCACATCCTGGTGCTCGTGATCCTTGCCGTACGCCACCACAAGATCCGGCACAGCGAGCCGGAGAAGGCTTACTCGCGCGTCGTCGGGGCCGATGACGTTCTGTTCGGCAGCCTCGGTAGCGAGCTTCTCCACCGTGGGCGGTGGCGGTGTGACTTCCCGGTCGTGAGAGCGGAGGGTGTAGCGCGCGGTTAACCCGGCCCACTGGGTGAACCACTGACCGCCCCAACGGAGCAGAGCCAGAATCAGCGCGACTGCGACCACCGCTATCGCGACGTACAGCAGGGAGTCGTTGAGAGCCAGAAGGAGCAGGGCGATAGCCAGCCCGACTTCCAGCAGCACCACATTGGCAACCGGCAGCGGACCGAAACTCGCGCCAAGCGTCCTTCGCCGTGCAGGCGGTGCCATACGGGCCGGTGGGCTGGAGCCGTTCGGCTGAGGGGGTTGGGGCCCGGGTGGTGGCCCTGGCGGTCCACCAGGACCGCCAGGCCCCCCAGGACCCCCCGGTCCGTGCGGTCCGCGTGGACCTTGCGGGCCACGTGGGACCGCAGGGCCCCGACTGGGCCCGCCAGGCCCGTCTGGTCGCTGTCGAGGACCAGCAGGCCGTCCGACCGGCGGTTGCGGTCTCGGCGGCGGGCCCGTGCGACGTGGAGGAGTGCTGACGGACATCCGCTCGTTCTCTTCCCCTCGTGCGTACAACTGGCGTCAACCGGTCCCGGGAAACCGAACCAGGACGGAGTTGGTAGAAACCAACACCAGATGGTTCCCCGCACGGCTATCCTGCGGAACCGTACCGCGAGTGGGAGAGCTGTAGGTCGAGAATGCCGTCAACACCGACAACCAAGTCGCAAGTCCAGGCGTACCGGTTCGTGCTGCGGCGCATGCAGTCCGCGCTGGTCCGCAAGGACGCGGTGATGTTGCACGACCCCATGCGGACGCACTCGCGTGCCACCATCGTCGGTGTCGTGCTGAGTGCGCTGGCGATGGTCGGCTTCGTCATCGTCGGGTTCTTCAAGCCTGCCCCCAAGCCCCCGGACTCCGGCATCGTCATCGGTGAGCCGTCCGGTTCCGTCTATGTCGTCGCGGAAAACCCGAAGAAGCTGATTCCGACGTTCAACCTTGCTTCGGCAAGGTTGATGCTCATGGCATCCCAACACGGAGGGGAAGGTGGGCAGGCGGCGGCTGCCGAGAGCGGTGGCCAGCCTGACGAGCCCGAGGTGGTCCCCGACGATCAGCTCAAAGACATCCCGCGAGGGCGGCTCCAGGGCATACCGAACGGCCCTGAGTTGCTGCCGGCCGAGGACCAGCTCATCTCGACTGATTGGGCGGTCTGCGACCAGATCGACATCAACCGTGACCTGCCCAGCGGCTTGGCGCGGGACTCGGCAGAGACAACGACAGCTGTCTTCGCAGGCCTGAAGGACCTCGGGCGGGAACTGACGCAGAACCAAGCGCTCCTGGTTGTCGCCGAAGACGGCAAGCATCATTTGATCTACCGACAAGGTACTGACGAGAACCAACCCAACGCGAACGCTGTTCGGGCCGAGGTCGACATGGAAGACGCCTCCGTGCGCCGTGCATTGGAACTCGACCCGGCCATGGCAAGGCGAATCTCGATGGGGTTGTTGAATGCGATCCCTGCTGTGGGCGAGCTCAAGGCACCCACAGTGCCGGGAGCCGGTGAGACGCCTGACGGATTCGACGTCGACGGCCTGCCTGTCGGGGCAGTCTTCGCCATAGAACGTAGTAACAGCACTGAGTACTACGTGATTACTCGGTCGGGTACTCAACCGGTCACGCAGGCCGTTGCCGACATGATCCGGTTCAGTAACACCCAAGGCGGAGGCGAATCCGTCGAGCGAGTCAGCCCGGACGTACTGACGAACGCCCCCAGCGTTGGCAGGAACGACCCCGCCTACCTCGACGTCGACTACTACCCGCCGTCGGTGCCGACCGTGCTTGACCCCTTGAAGTTCCCAGTCGGCTGCCTTGGCTGGAGTGTCAAAGGCACGGGTCCCCAGCGGGACGCCTACACCGCCGTCTACGTCGGCGCCGAGTTGCCAGGACCCAAGGACGCCCAAGGCAAGCCGCAACTGATCGACATCGGATCTCCGAGTCCTGACAACTGGAAGATCGACAGCTTCTACATGCGACCCGGGTTCGCGGCCGCGGTTCGGTCGGCGACGACCAAGGACACCTTCGGCAGGGGCAATATCCAGCTGATCTCCGATCGCGGAATGCGCTACGGCATCCCGAGTACCGAAATCGCCTCCGGGCTGGGGTTGAACAGGCTCGACCCCGCTCCCGAGTCCATTATCAAGTTGCTTCCCGTGGGTGCTTCACTGAATACCCAAGACGTCATGCGTACCTTCGACGCGGTGCCGGTGGACCCGGACGCCGGGTCCTTCGAGGAGCAAGGTGCGGCCGGGGCTGCAGGTGGAAACTGAAACCACCTGCCGTAGGCCGACTACGGCAGGACTGTGGTCGGCGGGTCTTGGGGTAGCCCGGTCAGCTCGACCCGGCCGATCCACGGGAGCAGAAGACTAGTTCACGCAGCTGGCCAGGTGAGCCGGTGCGTGTTGGTTGCGCGTTTAGCGGGCAAACCGTTCGCCTTGCGGCGTCGCTCACCTGCAGGCTGGGTGCTTTGACCCCCATGGTGGTCGCCCGCCTACCGCGGTTTGCCCGCTAAACGTTGTTCTCCACCTGCAGGTGGGCCAAGCAACCTGATTGTCGAGATGCAGCTGCAGCTGCGTTGTGAGGGTGCCGGCGCTGGGCAGGGTTGCGCAAAGACAAGCCGACTCTCCGGATCATCGGCAGGCCGTCGAAAGCGCGGTTAGCCCGCTAAACGCGCTTCCGGCTGTCCTCGGGGCGGGTTTGTGCGGTGCGGTTGCGGCGGATGGTGTGTACCACGAAGAGAGTGATGATCAACGCCATCAGCGCACCGCCGGAGCCCGCCAATGCCACGACCATCGGGGTCCAGTCGCGGTTGTCGGTCATCGGCAGGTCCGAAGGAAGCGCCTCTGCCCTCGCAGGTTCGATGCCCTCTTCGGAAGGCACCGTCGCCGTCAACGCCGCCATCGGGTCGATGATCCCGTAACCAATGAAGTTGTCCCGACCACCCGATGCGGCCGGATGCTGCGCCGTGTACGCGATCCGGTACATCACCTGGCGAGCCGTCAGGTCCGGGTACTTCGCACGCACCAACGCGGCCACACCCGATACATATGGTGCCGCGAAGCTGGTGCCCTGGATCTGCTGTGGCTCGCCGTTCTCGATGGTGAGATTCGCCAGCCCCCCAGAGCCGACGGCCGGGTCAAGGGAGGTGATGCCGGTTCCCGGTGCGGCGACTGTCACCCATGGTCCGTGGACGCTGAAGTCGGCCACACTGCCGGTTTCGTCGATGGCCGCCACCGAAAGGACGTCCTCGGCGAACCAGGGAGGCGTCACGATCGTCTTCGGCTTGCCGGGGTCTCGCTGATCGTTCTGGGGGCAGTTCTCGCCGGTGTTGCCTGCGGCCGCTACCACGACGACGTCGTTGTCCACGGCATACCGCACAGCGGCCTGGAGCTTGCGTTCCCCCTCGCCGATGTTGCCGTCGGCGGGCCTGCAGTTGTTGATCGAGATATTGATGACATCGGCGTTCTCGTCGGTGGCGCGGACGACAGCCTGCGCGAGAGTGTCCAGTGTGCCCGCCGCGTCCTCTTCTTCCTGCGTACGGCCACCGTTCTGCGCCGGGGCTGTGTCAGTGGGGTCGGTGGGCGAGCGCAGTGCGTTCGGTTGGCCTTCACCACCTGTGTCGCCGCCGCTGCCGGGGTCGTTGCCGTCCTCACCGCCTGCGTTGTCGTTGCCGCCGCTGGACTGCGACGCCGAGTCGTCGACAGAGTAGTTCTGACTGGACTGGCGGATCGAGAGGATCTGAACTTCTGGGGCGACACCGTTGAACCCGATGTCGGGTGTGGTGTTGGCCGCGATGATGCCCGCGACCTCGGTGCCGTGCCCGTCGCAATCCTCCAGGCCGGGACCGCTGGCGGTGTCGGCCACATAGTCCTCGACGCCCTGCACCCTGCCGTTGAAGAACGGGTGGTTGGTGATCCCGGTATCGATCACCGCGACACGAACAGGTTCGCCTCCCGGGTACCTTCCAACGGAACCGACCGTGGAACGCATCAGGTCGTGCACCTCGTTGATGCGCAGGTACTGCTGTCCCCAAGGGGTTTCCCGTGGGATGACGTCGCGACCCAGGTCGCGTTCCACACACCCGACCTGCTTGACGTAGGGCTTGTCCGGTCGGCCGGTGTCGGTGGGCGGTGCGGTGTTGCCCAGCGGCGGCGGCGTCGCGTAATAGCCCTCGCCGTCGGGCGGGGAATCCTGTGCCATGGCAGGGACGGGTGACAGTCCGGGGCACACCGTGCCGATCGCAACGGTCAGCGCCAGCGCGGATGCGCGCCTCAGCGGCCAAGCCCTACGCACGCGACCCCCTATTACCTCGGTGAGCGGAAAGCGGCGGGTCAGCCGCCGATGTCGAGATGGCGCAGCGTCGAGTACAGTCCCATGACCGCCAGCGCCAGTGGCAGGACCGCCGCGATGCACACAGCCTCGATGATCTCGACGGTGCGCCGCATCGGTGGGGAGAAACGCTGGTTCGGGAAGACCACTCCCAGCACGAGTGCGGCTGCGGCCATCAACACCAGCGACCCGAACACCCAGATGATGCGGCCTGTCGCGTCCTCGGTCCACATCCAGCCGAGCAGGATGCCCGCGGCCGAAACCATGCCTGTCGTCAGTAGGGCAACCGCCTGGCTGCCGTTGGCATAGGTGCGGGCGCGCAGCAACAGGACCATCGTGGCGATCACCGCGGTGAGGATGCCGTAGATGTCCGACGACGAAGCCGTGATGATGGCGGCGACCGCTGTCACCGAACCACACCCGATGAGCAGGCCGGTCATGTACTTGTGCGCGATGCTGGTCCTGCGCTCGATCGAGGAGTAGTCCGGGTAGCCGGAATCCTCTTTGAGTTCCTCGGCGGTTCCCGGCACGTGCGGCAACGGCAGCTTGGACAGCCAGATGGTTGCCCTTGGCAACATGGAGATGCCCGCGAGAGCCACGGCGGCGGTACCCGCGGCGATGCCGGGCGCGGGGTGAGCGATCAGTGTCGCGACAAGGAAGGCGAGCAATCCGAAAACGCCCGCCGTCGCCGCGGCGATGAAGGTGGTGATCCCAGCACCGATGACCAGGATGCATACCGCGGCCACCACAACGACCAGTGCGCTGGCCAGCAGCAGGTTCGCGCGCACGGACGACGCTGCCGGCACGATGTAGAACCCGCTGACGAACGCCAGTGGCAGCCCACCGGCAGCAGCGATCACCACGCCGGTCGCTTCCGCTTCGTAAGCCTTCACCAGGGTCGCGCCCACGGCCACACAGGCGATCGCACCAATACCGCCCGCGATCGCCGTCGCGATGCCGTTGCCGCCGAACAGCGGGCCGCTGAAGAAGAGCGCGATCGCGGCGGTGAGCAGTGCCAGCGTGCCGGCGATGTGGCCGATGCGCTGCGCGGTTTCCTTGGTCCAAGGCCGGAAGCTGTCGGGCTGTGCTTCGGCTATGGCGTCGACGACGTCGTCGTAGAGCGGCGGCGGCGGGTTCTCGTTGCGCTTGCGTAGCTGGAGTAGTTCGCCGTCGACGATGCCGAGGGAGGCGAGTGTCCGGCTGGGGTCGAGCGGTCCGTCGCCGAGCTTGGCCAGCGCCCAGCCGCCGTGTCTGGCGCCTCCGTCGGGGCTGACTTCTTTGGCCATCTCCAGCAGCATGGGCATCAGGTCGGCAACCGCGATGTCCGCGGGCAGCGCGACATCGATACGGGTACGCGGCGCCACCACCGTCACCCTGCTGAAAACCGTCGTGCCCGTTGCCACCTGTTCGCCCCCTACCTGGAGATATCGACGCGGTACTTATACCGCGTCGCGGGTAACTGGCCGCCGAGGGCGGTCACGTTCGGCGAACCAGCCCCACGATGTCGTATTGCCGCCCTAGTATTAACGCACCTTGGTCATGCGTGGGGGCACTTCCGGTGAATGTATCGGTCCGTGCGCCTGCCGGGCCGACGTCGCCGAGTCGAAGAGGGGTCCTTTCGGTGAGCACGCTGCAGTTCAAGCGGTCGCCACGGCTTGCTGCTCCCCGTCCACCGGGCGGCGAGGTGCATCTCGAGCCGCCGCCCGAGGTGCCGAGGACCATACCCGGCAACATCGTCATGAAGCTGTTGCCGGTCGTGATGGTCGTCGCGATGGTGGGCATGGTCGTCTTCATGTTCACGGCCAACCGCGACATGGCGCGCAGCCCGTTCTTCCTGATGATGCCGCTGATGATGATGATGTCGATGGTCGGCATGTTCGCGGGCGGTGGTCGTGGCGGGCAGCAGAAGAAGGCCGAGATGAACGAGGACCGCAAGGACTACCTGCGGTATCTCGGCCAGATGCGGGACAGGGCCAGGGAGGCGATGGTCGACCAGCGTGCGGCGCTGGAGTGGGTGCACCCGGACCCGGAAACACTGTGGTCGTTGGCGACCACGAGGCGGATGTGGGAGCGGCGGCAGAGCGACCAGGACTTTCTGCACCTGAGGGTCGGCCGCAGCTCGCACCGCCTGGCCACCCGACTGGTACCGCCGCAGACCGGGCCCGTCGACGAGTTGGAGCCGATCGCGACGCTGGCGTTGCGCCGGTTCGTGAGGGCACACTCGATCGTGCCCGACCTGCCGACACAGATCACCCTTCGGGGTTTCGCGGCCGTCGGAATGCAGGGCGACAAGAAGCTCACCCGCAGTTTGACCCGCGCGTTGCTCGCGCAACTTGTCACCTTCCACAGCCCCGACGACGTGCTGATCGGGATCGCGACGGCGGGGCGCGCGAAGGAACACTGGGAGTGGGCCAAATGGCTGCCTCATGTGCAGCACCCGACGTTGTCGGACGGCATCGGCCAGCTCCGGATGATGAGCGGTTCGCTCGCGCATATCGAGCAGTGGCTCGACGACGAACTGCGCGACCGCCAGCGGTTCTCCCGGAACGCGACGCCGGCACCGGACCAACCACATGTCGTGATCGTCATTGACGACGCCGACGTCACCGGCGAAGAACAGATCCTGCTCGAGGAGGGCCTCGTCGGGGTCACGCTGATCGACCTTTCCGACTCGATCGGCAACCTGGCCGCACGCCGTGGGCTGCGGCTGGTGGTCGAGCAGGAACGGCTGGGTGCCCGAAGCGCGGGTGGTGTCGAGTGGTTCGGACGTCCGGACTGGCTCAGCCTGGCCGAGGCCGAGGCGCTCGCACGGAAGCTCTCGCCTTACCGGATGGGCTCGGCGGCGGCGGACGAGGGTGAGGAGCAGCCGCTGCTGTCCAACCCGTCGTTGCTGGAGCTGCTCGGAATCCCCGGCGACCCGATGACGTTCGACGTTCAGCAGGCGTGGCGGCCGAGGCCGATCAGGGACCGCTACCGGGTGCCGTTCGGCGTCGGAGAGTACGGCCAGCCGGTGGAACTGGACATCAAGGAAGCCGCGATGGAAGGTATGGGCCCACACGGCCTGTGCATTGGTGCCACCGGCTCCGGTAAGTCGGAGTTTCTGCGTACGTTGGTGCTGGGGATGCTCGCCACCCACTCGTCGACGGCGCTCAACTTCGTACTCGTGGACTTCAAGGGCGGGGCCACCTTCCTCGGTCTGGACAAGGCACCCCACGTATCAGCCGTCATCACCAACCTCGCCGACGAGGTCACCCTTGTCGACCGCATGAAGGACGCCCTCGCGGGCGAGATGAATCGGCGGCAGGAGGCGTTGAAGAACGGCGGCAACTTCAAGAACGTGTGGGAGTACGAGAAGGCGCGGGAGAACGGCGCCGATCTCGACCCGCTTCCCGCGTTGTTCATCGTGGTGGACGAGTTCTCCGAACTGCTGTCGGCGAAACCCGACTTCATCGACCTGTTCGTTGCCATCGGCCGTCTCGGTCGGTCACTGCAGATGCACATGCTGCTGGCGTCGCAGCGACTGGAAGAAGGGAAGCTTCGGGGTCTGGATTCGCACCTGTCCTACCGGATCGGGCTCAAGACGTTCTCTGCCGCCGAGTCCCGTGCCGCCATTGGGGTGCCCGACGCCTTCGAACTTCCTTCAGTGCCCGGTGGGGGGTACCTGAAGTACGACACGTCCACGCTGGTCCGATTCAAGGCCTCCTACGTTTCCGGGCCCTACCGGCCCGCAGGCATCAAGGCGGCCGCTCCTGGGGCCAAGGTGGTTCGTGCGGACAAGCGACCACAGCTGTTCGTCCCTGACTTCGTCGAGTTGCCGAAGGTTCCCGAGCAGGAGCCGGAGCCGATCGAGCAGCCGAAGCAGCAGGAGTCCGAGGAGGCAGTCGAGCCCAGCGAACTCGATGTGATCGTCGGCAGGCTGGTGGGGCAGGGGCCGCCTGCCCACGAGGTCTGGCTGCCACCGCTGAACGAGCCGAACTCACTCGACACGTTGTTGCCGAACCTGAACCCGACGGAGGACAGGGGCCTTTCGCCGGTGGGGTTCTTCGGTAACGGGCGGTTGCAGGTGCCGTTGGGGATCGTGGACCGGCCCTACGAGCAGCGGCGTGACCCGTTGTGGGCGGATTTCTCCGGTGGTGCCGGGCACGGAGTGGTGATCGGTGGTCCGCAGTCGGGCAAGTCGACGATGTTGCGGACGCTGGTGATGTCGATGGCGTTGACCCACACGCCGGAGGAGGCGCAGTTCTACTGCATCGACCTCGGTGGTGGCACGCTGGCGGCGCTGAACGGACTGCCCCACGTCGGCGGTGTCGCGGTCGCACGGCGGGAGCCTGACAAGGCGCGGCGGATTGTCGCCGAGCTCATCACGCTGGTGAGCGAGCGGGAGGCCCGGTTCGGCGCGCTGGGCGTGGACTCGATGAACGACTTCCGCAACCGCAAGCGCCGAGGCGAGATCACCGCCGAGCAGGACCCGTTCGGCGACGCGTTCCTGGTGGTCGACGGCTGGCGGGCGCTGCGTGACGACTTTGAGGAGTTGGAGCCGCAGATCACTAAGCTCGCAGTGCAAGGATTGACCTACGGCGTGCACGTGATCATCGCGTCCAACCGCTGGGCGGATATCCGGCCCGCCATCAAGGACATGCTGGGCACGCGGTTCGAGCTGCGGCTGGGCGACCCGAGCGAGTCCGACATCGACAGGCGGGTTGCGGTGAATGTGCCGCCAGGCAGGCCCGGACGCGGTCTCACCAGGGACAAGCTTCACTTCCTCAGTGGGCTGCCGCGCATCGACGGGTCCAGCAGTGACGACGACCTCGGTAGCGGCGTGACGGACGCGGTCGCCAAGATCGCCTCTGCGTGGCAGGGGCGGCGTGCCCCGCAGGTACGCCTGTTGCCGGATCTCTTGCCCTACGAGGAATTGTTGCTGCAGGACCGGCATCGGGACGGCAGGCTGGTGCCGATCGGGGTCAACGAGGACGAGCTGGCGCCGGTGTATCTGGACTTCGATGCCGAGCCGCACTTCCTGGCCTACGCCGACGGCGAGTCGGGCAAGACGAACCTGTTGCGGCAGATCGTGCGCGGCATCACCGAGCGCTACTCCAAGAAGGAAGCGGTGCTGATCCTCATCGACTACCGGCGCACCATGCTCGGCTTCGTCGAGGGTGACCAGCTGCTCGGATACGCGACGTCGGCCAATCAACTGGAGGGCATGATCAAGGAGGTCACGCAGTCGATGGCCAAGCGGCTGCCCGGCCCCGACGTCACCCCGCAGCAGTTGAAGGAACGCTCCTGGTGGTCCGGGCCGGAACTGTTCGTGGTGGTTGACGATTACGACCTGGTGGCCACCTCCACCAGCAACCCGCTGCGCCCGCTGTCGGAGTACCTCGCCCAGGCCAAGGACGTCGGCCTGCACGTGGTGGTCGCCCGCCGCACCGGAGGCGCCGCCCGCACCGGTATGGACCCGATCATCGGAAAGCTGAAGGAACTCGCGATGCCCGGCATCGTGATGAACGGCTCCAAGGACGAGGGCCAGTTGCTGGGAAATGTGAAGGCGAGTCCGATGCCGCCGGGTCGAGGTGTCTTCGTCAGCAGGAAAGCAGGCAAGCAACTGATGCATGTGTCGTGGATCCCGCCCGAGTGACCTTCTGCCCATCGCGGGCGACACGGTGTATCCACCGCGGGCGAGGTCGGAGCCCATCTGACAGAGTGCTTCAGTACGGAATCGCGATTGGTGGGAGCGGCTGGTGACCTTACGGGTGGCGGTGGACTTCGGGACATCGAGCACCTGTGTCGTCGCCTCTGTGAACGGCCGAGAACCGCAGGTCGTGGTGGTTGACGGCCAGCCGCTGTTGCCCTCGGCCGTTTACGCCGCCCAGGACGGCACGCTCTTCGTCGGCCAGGAGGCGGAGCGGCAGGCTGCCGTGGACCCGTCCCGATTCGAACCCACGCCGAAGCGGCGAATCGACGAAGGCGAACTGCTGCTCGGCGACACGGTGCTCAGTGTGGTCGACGTCGTGCATGCCGTGTTGAGGCGGGCGGTGTCGGAGGCTCGCAGGCTCGCGGGAGGCGCCGAAGTAGCGCTGCTGGTCCTGACACACCCCGCTGAGTGGGGGGCCGTGCGTACCCGGCTGTTGAGGCAGGCCGCGGCGCAACTCGCCCGCGAGGTCGCGCTGGTACCTGAGCCGGTGGCGGCTGCGGTCTTTCATGCGGCCACCTTCGCGCCGACAGACGTCAATCAGGACCGCACGGTCGAGTTCAGCGGGAAACCGGGCGATGTGCTCGCGGTACTGGACCTGGGCGGGGGAACGATCGATGTGAGCGTTGTCCGTCGGGTGTCGGGCAACCGCACCGGTGCATTCGAGGTCCTCGCCACCCGTGGTGACCCGAGCTTCGGTGGCGCCGATATCGATCAGGTCCTGCTGGAACACGTTGGTTCTCTGGTGTCGGATGCCGACCCGGACGCGTGGGAGCAATTGGTGACCGGTCGCGAACTCACGGATCGGCGTCGCAGACGGGTGTTGAGGCAGGATGTGCGTGGCGCGAAGGAAACGCTGTCGCGGCACGCCTACACCGATGTGCCGATGCCACCGCCGTTCGCCGATGCTCATGTGACTAGGGAGGACCTGGAGCGGCTCATCGCGACGCGACTCGGGCGTGCCGTCGAGTTGACGAGCGAGACGATCGAAGCCGCAGGGCTTCGGCCCAAGCAGCTGACAGCGATCTTCCTGGTGGGGGGCTCGAGCAGGATACCCATGGTCTCGCGGTTGGTGCACGAACACACCGGGGTGGTACCGACCACCCTGGATCAGCCGGAGACGGTGGTCGCACGTGGTGCGCTGAGAGCCGTACAGGTGATTCCCGACAGGACGGGCATGCTGCCGGGTATGGCTTCGCAGGGCCGGTTCAGTGGGCCGATGCGCGCGCAGGATCGGCGGACCGATGTGGTGGCCAGGCCTGGTTACCCGGCCCGGCAGGGGCGACCACCGACGACCGGCCCGTTGCCTCGTCACCCGCCGCGGGGCCGTCCGATGGTGCCTCCGTCGCCTCCGCAGCTCCATCCGCCTGCGGTCCCGCTCGGACCCGCAAGGAAGCCGCCCTCGCGCCGTCGCCGGGTGTTGCTGTGGGGCATAGCGGTGGCCGCAGTGGTGGCGGTTGCCGCGATCACGACGGTTGTCCTGGTGTCGCGTGGTGACGATCGGGCGGCCGCTGAGGGGCGGACCTTCGCGCAGTACTCGTACAAGTTCGTTGCGCCCGCAGACTGGACGCAGACGGGGGACAACGTCGCTGACCGGCAGGTCGTTGTCAAGCCCCGCGAGGCCCAGACCAGCGAGGACGACGATCTCGTGGTCGTACAGGAGTTCGTCCTGTCCTACGACGGCGGTTCCAACAGAGCACAATTAGCCCGCGAACTGCGCGACCAGGCCGACGACAGGCCGGACGTGTACAGCGACTTCGCCGAACACCATGCCTTCGCCGGTCGCGACGTCATCTACTACACCGAGAACAAGCCGGCGGCGACGGTGAATTGGTATGTGCTCGCACACGGCACAGCGCAGGTCAGCGTGGGGTGCCAGGAAGCCGAGATGCCGCGCCGCGTGCAGCAGGCCTGCGAGCAGATCGTCCGCACGCTCGAGTTCACCAACTGACCGCCGCGGTTCGAGACAACGGTTAGCCCGCTAACTGTGGTCCAGGCGCACTCTCGGTGGGGTCGCTGACCGCAGTTTGCCCGCTAAACGCGATGCCGGTGACTGGCGACGGGTAGGGGTTTCCGAAGTGGAGCGTTCACGCTAGCAACTAGTTGGGGGCTTACCGCGACAGCGAGGAACCTGCCGTGGCAATGTCTGCGTCGTAGGGCCAGTACGAACAGGTTGACTACGGGCCAATCACGAGCGAAGGGGGTCACTCCCGATGGCAGGCGGTTTTACCGGAACACCGGAACAGTTTCAGCAGGCGTACCAGGACGTCGACGAGATCAAGGCGTCGATGGACCAGAACCTGAACACCCTGCGCAACAACATCGAGGCGACGCAGGCAGGTTGGCAGGGCGAGGCGGCGAAGGCCTTCCAGAACGTCATGATGGCCTTCGACGAGAAGACGAGGAAGCTGAACGAGGCCCTCGGCAACATCGGTGAGCTGCTCCAGCAGTCCGGTGTCAAGTACCAGCAGGCGGAAGAGGAGCAGAACTCCGCCATCAGCAACATCGGCAACACGCTCGGTGGCCTCTGAGTTCGTGCCCACCGAATCGCCAAGACTTTCTCAACTCACGCGGAGGTAAAAATGCCCGAGGGCATCGTTGTTGATTACGCGACCATCCACACGGCGGCGGAGGACTGCAACAAGACCGGCTCCGAGCTCGACGCCTTGTTCGAGGACCTCAAGGCCAGGCTGGCTCCGCTGGTCGACTCCTGGTCCGGTGAGGCCATGGAGGCCTGGCAGCACTGCCAGAACGAGTGGAACCAGTCGTTGGACGAGATGAAGCAGGTGCTGGCACAGATCGCCACGGCGCTGCCTCAGATCGCCGACGGCTACCAGGGCACCGACAAGAGCATCCAGGGCATGTTCTGAGTGTCGTCGAAAGGGGTGCGGGCTCGGCGACTTGCCGGCCCGCGCCCCTGTTCGCGCTATCGTGGCGCCCCGACTTCGTATTCGGGTTTGTCGTTGAGCACCCGGATCGGCACGGCCGTTTTCCGATCCCCGATCTCCACCGAGCATTCGAAAGTGTGTCCCGTCGTGATCCGCTGATCCGCGGGGCAATGCAGGTTCCTGATGTTGTGTTCGCCGTAGCTGTCTCGCAGCACGGTAGCCACTCCTTGCTGGAGTGATTGCTGATCAAGGACATCGTCCTGGAACGGGCCGAGCCACCACGCGGCCAGACCGCCGCCGGTGAGTGCGAGCACGACAACGGTTGTGATCAGCAAGCGCTTTTTCGGTTTCCGCTGCTTCACCTCGGTGCTGCCGAAGGCACCCAGTCCCTGGTACTGGGATTGGAACCCGCCCCCGTAGGCATGGGGTCCTTGCTGGTGCCCGGACGGCGGTGTGGGCGGCTGTCCGTACGGCGAGGTTGAATATGGTTGCGGGGTGGGCGGTGGCCGCCACCAGCCCCCCGGCTGCCCGGTCGGCTGTGTCATCGGCAACCCTTTCTTCACTCAGGGGTCGGCGCGGCCGTCAGCCGCCAGCGCTGGTGATCTCGCTCATCCGATCGTAGAACTCGTCGACCTCTGCTTCGGTCGTCAAGACTGTCACCTGGTCCGGAGGCGGAACATTGGGCAGTTCCTCCTCTGTCGGCGGGTCCTGTACCTGGTAATGCTCGTTGATCTGGACCTCGTGCTCACCGTCGGAGATCTTGCCGGTCATCTTGATCTCCTGCAGTTTGCCGTCGGGGCGGAGGCGGATCTGGGTGCGCAGCATCCCCTTCCTCATCTGGTCGCTGATCCGCGCCAGTGCCCAGTCCGGCAACACGACGACCCGCTGGTTCAGGAACTCACTGAGTGGTATCTCGGCAACGAGTTCCACACTGCCGTCCATGAGGCTCTTCGCCTGTTGCTTGCCGGCCTCGCCGTTCTGCGTGGCTGTGGACACCGCGGCAAGCATCTTGCAGAGCGCGGCGTAGCCGCCCCAGAAGCAGTTGTTGAGGCCGGCTCCTTCGTACGGCATCGACACCCATGGTGTCGGTGCCAGGTCTGCGTATTCCGGCCCGAGGAAGACGTACTCCACATCACTGCCGGCGGGATGGAAGTAGTCGCGGTAGTCCGACGAGTCCCGGTTCGAGTGGTTCTTGTACAGCCGTGACGGTGGGCTACCCACCTGGATGGCCGTGTAGGTGGTGTCGGCCTTCTTGTCGTCGATGCGGGTGAACGATCGGTGGGTGCTCTTACGGGGTTCGCGGCTGGAGATCTCGTCGTCGAGTCGCTCCAGTGTCGTGGTGAACTTGGCGTTGACATAGCGCGTCACTTCGTCGCCGTCGGGAACAGCGGTACCCGCTCGCCCCGGTGAGCAGCCCGCTATGAGTACCAACGCGGCACCGAGCGTGACGAGCGTGCGTACTCGCTGTTTCATTGTTCTCGTCCCCCGGAGAGTCTCACCACCGCGTGTTGCCGCAGACACTAGTATGAGGAACCTCAGCGGACCCCGGCTTCACCTTGTCCGAGGAGACCGGGTATCTTCATAAGCTGTTGTGCGCGCTGCCAGCACGCGCTCAGCCCGCACGGACCCCACAAGCAAGTTGACGACGAGGTAGACCCTTGCCCACGTACAGCCCCAAGCCCGGCGATGTCACTCGTGCCTGGCACGTGATCGATGCCGAGGATGTCGTGCTCGGCCGGCTCGCGACCGAGGTCGCCACGCTGCTGCGCGGCAAGCACAAGCCCATCTACGCTCCGCACGTGGACACCGGTGACTTCGTCATCATCGTCAACGCTGACAAGGTGGCGCTCACCGGCAACAAGCGAGACCAGAAGTTCGCCTACCGCCACAGTGGCTACCCCGGTGGTCTGCGTAAGCGCTCCTTCGGCGAGTTGCTGGACTCGCGTCCGGAACGACTGGTCGAGAAGGTCGTGAAGGGCATGCTGCCGAAGAACAAGTTGGGCCGCGCGCAGGCGAAGAAGCTCAAGGTCTATGCAGGCCCTGAGCACCCGCACGCTGCGCAGCAGCCACAGCCGCGTGAGATCACCAAGATCGCTCAGGTGACCCAGTGAGTGAGGAACAGTCTGTGACCAGCACCGAGACCGAGGCCGCTCAGGACGCGGTCGTGACCAGCGAGACGCCGGCCGCGCCGAAGCCGTCTCGTGCCGCCGGTGGCACCGCGCAGACGGTCGGTCGCCGTAAGGAGGCGGTCGTCCGGGTGCGGATCGTGCCCGGTAGTGGCCAGTTCAAGCTCAACGGCAAGAGCCTCGAGGAGTACTTCCCGAACAAGGTGCACCAGCAGCTCATCCGAGAGCCGCTGGTCACGGTCGAGAAGCCCGATTCGTTCGATATCGTCGCCAACCTCAACGGCGGTGGAATCTCCGGGCAGGCCGGCGCGCTGCGGCTAGCTATCGCGCGTGCCCTGGCCGACGTCGACAGCGAGGATCGTCCGGCGCTGAAGAAGGCTGGCTTCCTGACCCGGGACGCACGTTCCACAGAGCGGAAGAAGTACGGCCTCAAGAAGGCACGGAAGGCTCCGCAGTACAGCAAGCGCTGACACGCCACAGCCATACGACCAAGCGCCTACCCCCGGCTGGGGGTGGGCGCTTGGTCTTTGTCGGGCCACTGCTGCGAACCACAGTTAGCCTGCTAAACGCGGTGCGGCCGGAGCGGGGGCGCGCGTTTAGCGGGCAAAACGCGGTCTGGGCGTGCCGGTGGGGGAGGCGGTCGACGGGGTCGCTAGGTTGTTCGGGTCGTCACGAAGACGGAGGTCGAGGACATGGCTCGCCTATTCGGCACCGACGGGGTACGCGGCCTCGCCAATGCCGATCTCACGCCCGAGCTCGCGCTTTCGGTGGCCGCGAGCTCGGCAAGGGTGCTCGCGGCACACGACCGCTCCCACCGCCCGGTGGCGGTCGTCGGCAGGGACCCGCGCGCGAGTGGCGAGATGCTCGAGGCCGCCGTGGTCGCGGGGCTGGCTTCGGCAGGCGCGGACGTACTCCGGGTCGGGGTGCTGCCCACCCCGGCCGTGGCGTACCTGGTGAGCGACCTCGCCGCCGACCTCGGGGTGATGATCTCCGCGTCGCACAACCCGATGCCCGACAACGGCATCAAGCTGTTCGGTGAAAGAGGTCACAAGATTCCCGACGGAATCGAGGACGAGATCGAGGCCGGTCTCTGCTCTGAGCCGGAGCGTCCGACCGGTGCCCAGATCGGTCGGGTATCCGACGTGCCGGACGCGGCGAACCGCTACGTCGCACACCTTCTGGCCGCCACCCCCCAACCGCTCGAAGGCCTGCGGGTGGTGGTCGACTGCGCCAACGGCGCCTCCTCCAACGCCGCGCCCAAGGCGTATCGCGCGGCGGGCGCCGATGTCATCGCGCTGCATGCCGACCCGGACGGGATCAACATCAACGACGGCTGTGGTTCCACCCATCCCGAAGCGCTGTGCGCGGCTGTCGTCGAGCATGGCGCCGACCTGGGTATCGCTCACGACGGGGACGCCGACCGCTGCCTGGCCGTGGACGCCGGGGGTGATCTGGTCGACGGTGATCAGATCATGGCGATCCTGGCGCTGGCGATGGCCGATGCGGGTGAACTCGCCGAGAACACACTGGTCACCACGGTCATGAGCAACCTGGGGCTGCGACTGGCGATGCGGGAGCACGGCGTGACGCTACGCACCACCGCGGTGGGTGACCGTTACGTGTTGGAGGAGCTTCGTGCGGGTGGGTTCTCCCTCGGCGGCGAGCAGTCCGGGCATGTGGTGCTCCCCGCACACGCGACGACGGGTGACGGCTTGCTCACAGCGCTGCGCCTGATGAGCCGTGTCGCCGAGACCGGCAAGCCGCTGCGAGAGCTCGCGGGTGTGATGCGCAGGCTGCCTCAGGTCCTTGTCAACGTCCGGGTCACGGACAAGGCTGCGGTGGCCGACTCGCCGGCTGTGAAGGAGGCGGTCGAATCCGTTACCGCTGAGCTGGGTGAGGAGGGGCGCGTGCTGCTGCGCCCGTCGGGCACCGAGCAGCTCGTGCGGGTCATGGTCGAGGCACCCGCGGAGGACACGGCGCAGGCGGCCGCCGACCGGCTCGCAGGAGTCGTTTCGTCGGTGTCCTAATGCCTCGCAGTGCTTTCGAACTTCGTGTCGCAAATGCCGCAACCGGCGTACAGGAAGCGAACAGATCGGTAGATTCTGTGCATTAGCGACGGCACCGCCTCTTGTTTCGGTGCGTCGTATACGGCGACCACAACGTCGAGCAACCGAATGAGGGGGGCTGCCGTGAGCGTACCGGGGCAGAGTGCGGGCGGCTCGGGAGTGGGCGCGCCGAGCGGCTACACAGCGGAGACGGGCTCACTCGCGCGCCAGTCACAGGCCATCCATGACGCCGCGGAAGCCGCGCAGGGCGAGGTGGAGGGGCTCGCGCCCGCGAAGGTCGCGGAGGCAGATTTCGGCACCGAGCACGGTCAATGGGCGGCGGACTTCACCGCCTCCATCGAGCAACTGGGTAAGGGCGCGGGCGCGATGTGCACCGCCCTGATCTCGCTGGCGACATCGATCGGCAGCGCGGGTCAACAGTACGCGGCGGCTGAGGCCGAGCAGTCCTCCGCGGTCGCACAGTCGGGGAGCGGGATGTGAGCGAGAAGACCTGGGAGGAAACGAAGGCGATCCTGGAGGACCCCTACGTCTCGGCCGACACCAAACAGTTGGTCCTTTCCGCCTACGCTCGCGGCGGCGAGGTGAACGACGAGGCCATGGGGTACTACGACCGGTACAACGTCAGCCCGTCACCGTTCGCCGACACCAATGCGTTCGTCGACACCGACGCGGTCTACGACAGGGCCAGGCAAGAGTCGCAGAACGCGAGTTACGTCGGACGGCAGTACGAGCAGCGGCTCAACTCGAATCAGTCCGAGCTGGATGGCGCACAGGCACCTGGCGAGGGCGGCTCGGGTGTCGGTAACTCCGACGAGCTGTTCGATCTGGCCAAGGACGCGTTGTACGTGTTCGAGGAATTCCTGCCGATCGACGGGGAGGCTCCCGGTGACTGCAGGCATATCGACGGGCCGCTGAACTTCCAGCAAGACATCCAGAAGCGGTTCGACGAGCAACGCGGGATCGACTTCAGGAAGTTCCTCGACGAGGCGCAACGGTTGCGCGACGCGCATTCCGTGCTGGAGGAGTTGCACGGCACCACCGAGTCGAACCTCAACTCGCTGTACAAGGACTGGACAGGTGACGGCGCGAACGCCTCCTACCAGAAGTACAGCGAGGACATCGCGCCGAACACCAGGGAACTGCTGGACTACCTCAAGGGTGGTGCCGAGGTCATCGAGGCCACGGTGCAGACCATCTACGAGGCGTGCAAGTACAAGGCCGACGAGGTGCTCTCGCTCTACACCCCCACCGTCGGCAGCGCGCTGCCCGACATCGCCCGCAAGGTGATGAAGCTGGCACGCGGTGAGTTCGACTCCCAGGACGAGATTCTCGAGGTGGCCGCCTGGGTGGATGCCGAGACCGGTAGCAACATCGAGCCAACCATCCGTGCCGACGACTGTGGCCTCAACGACGGCAACAAGACTTACACCATCGAACAATGCAAGACCTGGGTCAGGAACTCCTGGAATCCAGACCTCTACGACAACCTCTTCCAGCGGTTCACGCAGGTGTGCGACGACACCAAGGAAGCCGTCGACACCGCATGGGAGGAGCTCAACAACTATCTCAAGGAGTACAAGAGCGAGTTCCCCGAGGACAGCGGGACTGCTCCGACCGACCCGGGTGCGGGACCGCAGCCCGGAGACCAGGGGATCGGCGCAGACCCGGGCCCGGGTGGCGCGGGACCCGGGGCCGGAGGGGGCAGCGGTGGCGGCCCCAGCGGTGGCGGCGCGACCCCGTCGATTCCTGAGATGGAGCAGCCCGGTGACGGGAAGAACCCCGTCACCGGTGATCCACTCGAGGTCGACCCTGAGACCGGCGAGCCGTATCCGATCGACCCGGAGACCGGTGAGGCGATCAAGGACCTCGGCGACGACCGGGACACCCTCACCGTCGAGAAAGGTGACCGCACACTCGAGCTGACCGAGCCCGACAGCGAGGGCAGGATGGGCGTCACGGTCGACGACGGCTCCGGCGAGCCCAAGGAATACGAGCTCGACTTCGGCACCGGTGAGCAGGGGGAGCCCGGTGAGTTCGGTCCACAAGGCAAGGACGGCGAGCAGGTCTACCGGCCGGGCCCGGACGGGAAGATCCATATCGAGGACGGCGACCTCCGGATCACCGCCGAGCAGCCGCAAGGGCCGGACGGGCCCACCCGGGTCACCGTCGACGACGGCAACCCGCCGCCGACGACGTACACCCTTGGCGAGGAGCAGCGGGACGGCGCTGCCGGTGGCGCGCCACGAGAGCAGCTTCGCACGATGCCCGCAGCAGGCGAGAACCCGCTGCGGCCGGAGGCCACGCCCACGCAGGGTGGCGCGTCGGAGCCCCGGGAGGGTGCCGGTGGGCCCGTCGCAGGCGGTTCCGGTGGCGGCGAAGCCGGTTCGGTCGGCGGGATCGGCGCAGGCGGAAGCGATGCCACGGGAGCGCAGGCAGCGGCGGTCAGCCCGGGCGGCAGCGGCGAGGAGCCGGTTGGCGGCGGCCCGCGGTCCGGTGTGGCCGAGTCGACCCCTGCGGGCGCCGGGTTGGGAAGCGCACCAGGCGGCATGGGAGAGGCGCCTGCCGCGGCGCCCGCCCAGAGCGGCGGCACGGCTGCCGGGAGTGGAATGGGCATGATGGGCGGCATGGGAGCCATGGGCGGCGCCGGTGGTGGACAGGGCGGCGACCAGGAACGTGGCTCCAGCGCGTACCGCATCGACGGTGAGATCTTCGACAACAGCACCGGTGGCAGCAGGATCAGCGGCTCGTTGGACGGCGACATCGACATCGACGTCGACCGTTCCGTGCGGTTCGATCGCTGACCGACACGACCGTGAGGAGTTCGCATGGCTGAGGGAAGAGCCGCGGCCGCCATCTCCCGACTTGGCCGGATCAGCCGGGAACTGGCGGATCGGCGAGCGCTGCGGGAACGTCACGCCGCCGCCGTAAAAGAGCAAGCAAGAGACAGTCTGCAAAAGCAGGGCGCGGTTGCCGAACGTGCGGCCAAACACCTTGGCGAACTCACCCGCAGGCAGCGCGATGCGGGCGGGTGGGCCACGGACAAGTCGCTTGCGGACAAGGACACGGTCATGGGATTCGGTCCGGAAGAGGCCGACCAGCAGACCGACGAGTTCGCGCGCTACGCCGACTACGCCGCGAGCCCTGCCCCCGCACCGCAACAGCACGCGCGACCTGAGGTCCAGCACTCGGAGCCCAAACCGGAGCGCAAGTACTCGCGTTCGGTGGCACCTCCGCCCGATCCCGAACCCGTGCAGCCCCCGCCGCCCCCGCCCCCGCGCCGGTCGCGGCACCGGGTGGAGGATTCTTTCGACGACGACGACTTCTCGAACAACAGTTGGCTCAAATGAACCCCGTGGTCGAGCGACGCACTACGGAGATCAAACAACTCGTGTGCCGGGTGCTGGAGGTCGACGAGGAGAAGGTCAGCGACACCGACCTGTTCACCGACGACCTCGGTGCCGATTCCATGAAGCTGATCGAACTGCTGGCTCACCTCGAGATCGAGTTCGACGTGGAGATCGACGAGAGCGAACTCGAGCGGTTGGTGAATCTGCGCGGCGTGTACGAAGTGCTCAGCGCGGCCCTGGGGTGATGGAGGATGCGCCGAGTCGCGATCACCGGCCTGGGCGTGGTGTCGAGCATAGGCATCGGCGTCGACGCGTTCCACGAGAGCCTGCGTGCAGGGCGTAGCGGCGCGGGTCCGATCAACGCCTTCGACACCACCGGATTCGCGCATGCCACCGGCTGCGAGGTCAGCGGGTTCGAGCCCTGTCGATGGGTGCGGCGGGTGCCGATGGCGCAGGTGAGCCGGGCCGGCCAGTTCGCGATCGCTTCGGCACGCATGGCGATCGCGGACGCGGGCCTGACCGAAACCGGCCTGACCGGATCGCGTGGCGTCATTTCGGTGGGCACTACGGACGGTGGTTCGGATGACGGCGAACGTGTCGCCGAGGCGTTCACCCGCTCGGGCCCTGATGCGATCGATCCGGACGCGGCATGCAGGGTTGCGGCAGGCAGGCTCGCCACCGGGGTGGCGCGCGAACTCCAACTGTCCAACGTGGAGGTTTCCACGATCGCGACGGCCTGCGCGGCCGGCAACTACGCGATCGGCAACGGGTTCGACGCGGTGCGGACGGGAGAGGCCGACTTCGCGTTGTGCGGCGGCGCCGATGCGATGTGCCGGATGACGTTCACCGGGTTCTACCGGCTCGGCGCCATCGACCCGCGACACTGTCGCCCCTTCGACAGTGATCGCCGTGGCATCTTGACCGGGGAAGGTGCTGCGATGCTGCTGCTGGAACCGCTCGAGGCCGCACTGGCCAGGGGT
The DNA here is from genome assembly GCF_000244955.1 of Saccharomonospora marina XMU15. Lineage (GTDB taxonomy): Bacteria > Actinomycetota > Actinomycetes > Mycobacteriales > Pseudonocardiaceae > Saccharomonospora_A > Saccharomonospora_A marina. The sequence goes on from NZ_CM001439.1 coordinate 757,957, forward strand.
GCGCGCAGCTACGGCGAGATACTCGGTTACGGCCTCAACTGCGATGCCCGGCATCAGGTCGCTCCCGACGGGGAAAGCGTTCGCCGGTGCATGGAACTGGCCCTGCTGGACGCCAACGTCACGCCGGGCGAGGTGGATTTCGTCAGTGCCCACGGTACGGGCACGAAGGCCAACGATGTCACCGAGTGCGGGGCCATGCATGAGTTGTTCGGGCCACGGATGCCGCGCACGATCTCGGTGAAGTCGATGCTCGGACACACGATGGGCGCCGCTGGGGCGCTTGCCGCAGCAGCGTGCGCGTTGGCGCTGGAACACGGTTTCATTCCGCCGACGATCAACCACGAGCGCACCGACCCCGAGTGCGCCATCGACTGCGTGCCCAACCGAGCTGTGCCGGGTGAGCCGCGGGTCGTGCTGAACAACGGGTTGGCCTTCGGCGGCAACAATGCGACCGTTGTCATCGGGAAGCGGTAGCCCAGTGGGTGCGGTGATCACTGCGTGGTCGGCGATCTCTGCAGGTGGCTCGGGTCGCGCGGCGCTGGACCCCGCGCGGGCGCGGGCGACCGTGCTTGACGAGCGGCATCCGATGCTGCGGGGCTTGGTGGCCGAACAGTTCGTCGTCGAGGACGCTCTTGGTAAGAAGGGCACCGCTTCGATGGATCGGTGCAGCGCACTGGCGGTCGCCGTGGCACGCGACTTGCTGGCCGATGTCGAGGTCGACGTGCTCACGGGTGTCGTGCTGGGAACCACTTCGGGCAGCGCGCAGACACAATGGGAGTTCACGAGCGACTCGCTGACCCGGCGTAAGCCGTACTTCGTCAACCCGGCCATGATGCCGTACGCGTTGATGAACAGCGCCGCGAGCCAGGTGGCGATCTGGCACGGGTTACGCGGCCCGAACTCCACCATCGCGGGTGGCCGGATGTCCGGCCTGAGCGGGCTGCGGTATTCGGCGCGGCTACTGGCCACCGGCAGGGCGCGAGCGGTGGTGTGCGGCGCGGTGGAGGAGTGCAGCATGCCGCGGGCATGGTTGGAGCGGCATCGTGACGGAGACCGCCTGCCTGGCGAAGGAGCTGCGGTGATGCTGCTGGAGCCGCAGGGCGCGGCACGGCACCCGCTGGCCGAGGTGCTCGGGGTCGAGACGAGGGTGGCAGTCGACGGTGACCTGCGTGCGGCGCTGGTCGAGTGCGTGCGTTCCGTCCTCGCTCGGTGTGGTTACGCGGCAGGCGATGTGGACACAGCGGCGGTTTCGGCGCCGGGTAGTCGGCTTGCCGATGCCGAACACGCGGGGATCGAGCAGGCGCTCAGCGGTATGCCCGCGAAAGTACTCGATCCCGGTGCCTACCTCGGCGACCTCGGTGCCGCGGTCGGGCCGTTTCAGCTCGTGGCGATGCTGGCCGAGCCGGGGCTGGGCCTGGTGACGGCGCTGGATGCGGATGGAAACGCCGGATGCGCGCTGTTGCGGGTCAGCTGAGCGTGGCCTCGGTGTGGAGCGTGAGCTGAGCGGATTTGAGGTCTGCCTCCAGCAGCGGCCGGTAGGTGTCGTCGCCGGTGAGTTCGGTGAGGAAGAACGCTGTGAACAGTGCCCGGACGAGGCGCTGGGTGGCGCGATGCGGTTTGCCGTGCAGCAGCGGCTGGCTCCAGTGCACACCTTCGGTGACGCCGAGATGTGAAGACTTGCGCAGTGTGCGTAGTTGAACGGGACCGCTCCAGGCGCGCGCGATCGCCTCGGCGTTGCCCCGGGTCGGGGCGACGAGGTCCTCATCGGCCGCGAGGTGCATGCCCGGCACTTGGATGCCACGGGCCGCGGTGGTGGCCGCTGGGATGGTCTGTGCCGCGGCCACCGTCGCGACAGCCTTGACCTGCGGGCCGGCGTCCGCGGCCGCGAGGACGGCGGCTCCGCCACCGGTCGAGTGGCCCGCGATGCCGAGCTTGCCGGGGTCGACGCTGATGCCGTCCGGTCCGAGCCGCACACCGCTCACGATGTCGAGTGTCGAGCGCAGGTCGGAGGCGAACAGCCGATGTGAAGGAAGCGGTCCGAGTTGAGTCGCGGGGGCGGCGGCGACGATGCCCCAGCTGGCGAGGTGGCGCAGGAGGTCCCGGTAGCGGCCGGGTGGCTGCAGCCACCCGTGGCCGAAGGAGATCGCGGGCAGGCCGAGACCGGCTCGCGGGGTGTACACAACCCCCGGAAGGCCCACGAGCGCGAGGTCGCCCCGCAGTACCTCGTGCGGCCCCGGGAACGACAGCTGCTCGAGTAACCGCCTGGGCTTGCTGGCCATGGCAGGCAGGGTAGCCGACCAGCCGAGCAAGACTGCCCAAGGACGCGTTTAGCGGGCAAAGCGTCGCCCCGCCGACAACGGTTTGCCCGCTAAACGCGTTCGGTGCCGTGCCCGTGGGCGCGTTTAGCGGGCAAAACGCGGTGAGCGTGAGCCCAGGATGCGTGGTAACACTGTGTCGTTACGCTGATGGGCGTGTGTGGAATCGTGGGATACGTCGGCCACCGGCAGGCACTCGGAGTAATCCTTGGCGGCCTGCGACGAATGGAGTACCGCGGCTACGACTCCGCGGGAATCGCGGTGCTGGCCGGGTCCGGTGATCTCACCGTCGAACGCAAGGCTGGTCGCCTTGCCAATCTCGAAGCCGCTCTCGACGACGCAGGCCGCAGCGGATTCGCCGGTACCGCCGGCATGGGCCACACCCGCTGGGCCACCCATGGCGCACCCATCGACCGCAACTCCCACCCTCATCGCGACGCCGAGGGGCGCGTCGCCGTCGTGCACAACGGGATCATCGAGAACTTCGCCTCGTTGCGTGCCGAACTGGAGGATCTCGGTGTCGAACTGCGCAGCGACACCGACACCGAGACCGCCGCCCACCTGGTCGCCAAGGCCTACACCGAGGGTGAGACGAAGGGGGACCTCCCGGCGAGCGTGCGCTCCGTCTGTCGCCGCCTCGAGGGCGCCTTCACCCTCGTTGTGACCCACGCCGAGCAGCCCGACCTTGTCGTCGCCGCGCGCCGGTCGTCACCTCTTGTGGTGGGTGTCGGCACGGGCGAGACCTTTGTCGCCTCCGACGTCGCGGCCTTCATCGAGCACACCCGCGAAGCCGTGGAACTCGGCCAGGACCAGGTCGTCACCATCACGCGACAGGGCTACGAGATCACCGACTTCGCAGGCGAACCGGCGCAAGGCAAGCCGTTCACGGTCGACTGGGACTTGTCGGCCGCGGAAAAGGGCGGTCACGAGTACTTCATGCTGAAGGAGATCGAGGAACAGCCGGACGCGCTGGCCAACACCTTGCGCGGGCACTTCCGCTCGGGCCGGGTCGTGCTCGACGAGCAGCGGCTTTCCGAGCAGGACCTGCGTGACGTCGACAAGGTCTTCGTCGTCGCATGTGGCTCGGCGTACCACTCGGGTCTCGTCGCGAAGTACGCCATCGAGCATTGGTGCCGGTTGCCGGTCGAGGTGGAACTGGCCAGCGAGTTCCGTTACCGGGACCCGGTGCTCGACCGCGACACCCTTGTCGTCGCGGTGTCGCAGTCAGGTGAGACCGCTGACACGCTGGAGGCCGTGCGGCACGCTCGTGAGCAGAAAGCCCGGGTGCTGGCTGTCTGCAACACCAACGGCGCGCAGATCCCGCGTGAGTCGGACGCGGTGCTCTACACACACGCCGGCCCGGAGATCGGCGTCGCCTCCACCAAGGCTTTCCTTGCCCAGATCGCGGCCAACTATCTTGTCGGGCTCGCGTTGGCGCAGGCAAGAGGCACGAAGTATCCCGACGAGGTGGCCCGCGAGTTCGCCGAGTTGGAGGCGATGCCCTCGGCGGTCCATAAGGCACTGTCTACGATGGAGTACGTCAGGGAGTTGGCCCGGCGTATGGCCGACTCCAAGGCCGTACTCTTCCTCGGCAGGCACGTCGGGTTTCCCGTGGCACTCGAAGGGGCGCTCAAACTCAAGGAACTGGCCTACATGCACGCCGAGGGTTTCGCGGCGGGTGAACTCAAGCACGGCCCCATCGCGCTGATCGAACAGGGCCTGCCCGTCGTGGTCGTGATGCCGTCGCCGAAGGGCAGAGCGGTATTGCACGCCAAGCTGGTGTCCAACATCAGCGAGATCCAGGCGCGCGGTGCGCGGACGATCGTCGTCGCCGAGGAGGGAGACGAACGGGTGCGTCCTTTCGCCGACGAACTCATCGAGGTTCCCGCGGTGCCGACCTTGCTGCAGCCACTGGTTTCCACCGTGCCGCTGCAGGTGTTGGCCGCCGAGATCGCCAAGAGCCGGGGGTACGACGTCGACAAGCCGAGGAACCTGGCGAAGTCGGTGACGGTGGAATAGGCAGGTCGCTGTGCAAGGTATCTGGACCACCGAACAGGTGCGGGCGGCCGAAACCCGCCTGCTGGCCCGCGTCCCGGAAGGTGCGTTGATGCGACGTGCCGCCTACGGCGTCGCTGTCCGCGCGGCGGAACTACTCACCCTGCACACCGGCGGCGTGCAGGGCAGGCGCGTGGTGTTGCTCGTCGGTGCGGGCAACAACGGCGGCGACGCGCTGTGGGCCGGTGCGTTCCTGCGCAGACGTGGCGTGGGGGTGGCGGCGGTGCTGCTGAACCCCACCAAGGCTCATCCTGCCGGCCTTGCCGCACTGAGGCGGACGGGCGGACGGCTGCTCGAGCCGTCGGAGTGCGCGGAATGGACCGGCAACGCCGATCTGGTGATCGACGGCATCGTCGGGATTTCGGGCAAGGGGCCGCTGCGGCCGGACGCGGCGGCCCTGCTCGACACGGTGAGCGCCCCGGTGCTCGCCGTGGACCTGCCCAGCGGCGTGGAGCCCGACACCGGAGCCGTCGACGGCCCCGTGGTGACCGCTACCAGCACAGTGACCTTCGGCGCGTACAAGCCGGTGCATGTTCTCAACCCGCAGCGATGCGGCGATGTCGCGTTGGTGGATATCGGGCTCACCGGTGAGTTGGGGGAGCCCGCTCTGCTGCGGCTGGACCCGGCCGACACCGCCAGCACGTGGCCCGTGCCAACGCCGTCGGACAACAAGTACACCCAGGGAGTCACGGGCGTCGCGGCGGGCTCGGCGGCCTATCCGGGCGCCGCGGTGCTCGCCGCCGCCGCCGCGGTTCGGGGAAAGGCGGGCATGGTGCGCTATGCCGGGCCGGCGGCGGACGTCGTCCGCTCGCATTGGCCCGAAGTGGTGGCGACCGGTTCGGTTTTCGATGCAGGCCGGGTGCAGGCTTGGGTGGTGGGCCCCGGTATAGGCACCGGTCGCGAAGGCACGGAGGTGCTGGCCTACACCCTCGGGCAGGCAGTGCCGGTGTGCGCGGACGCGGACGCGATCACGATCATCGCGCAGCAACCCGACGTGCTGGATGCGCGCGACCCGGATACACCGCTGGTGCTGACTCCGCACGACGGCGAGTTCGAGCGGCTCACCGGGGCGGCGCCAGGGCACGATCGGGTGGCTGCTGTCCGTGAGGCCGCCCGGCGGTTCAACGCGGTGGTGTTGCTCAAAGGACACTGCACACTTGTCGCGGACCCGGATGGGCGGGTTCTGGTCAACAAGCCCAGGGGCGCGTGGCTGGCGACGGCCGGTTCCGGCGACGTGCTTTCCGGGCTCATCGGCGCGCTGCTGGCGTCGGGTTCGGACCCGTGGCTGGCCGCGGGTGTGGCAGCCGACGTGCACGCCAGGTCGGGTGAGCTGGCGGCGAGGGGTGTGCCGGTGTCGGCATCGGGCGTGTTGGCCGCTATCCCGCAGGCGCTTCGGGAGGTTCGAGCGCTCGTTGGCTGACCGGTGCCAGGCACGGCCGTTTGCAGTCGCGTCCGTCACCGGAGGAACGCCCGGCGATCCGGCGGCGAAGCCAGGGCGCGGCGAACGTCGCGAGCCAGCGCACTTCCGCGCACGCGGCACGCCACGGGCCCGGTACGGCAAGCGGGGGTAGCGCGTCGGACCAGGAGTGGTCGCTGCCTGGGAGGTCGAGCGCGTGCGCGAAGGCGTCCGCGATGCGGGCGTGGCCGAGTGGGCTCGCGTGCAACCGGTCGGGGCTCCACAGCCGGGGGTCGGTGGTGACCGGGTGCAAGAAGGTGTCGACGACCGTGACCGAATGCCGTGCCGCGGCAGCGCGGATACGGGCGTTGAGGTCGAGCACCCTGGGCCTCAGCGGGCGGGCCAGCGGGGCGATCCTGCCGATGTCGGGGAACGTCACGGTGGCGACGTGGGCGCCGCTGGAGGTGAGTGCGGCGAACATGTCCTCCAGGCAGGCGGCCACCCGGCCTGCATCGAAGTCGCGACGGATCAGGTCGTTCATGCCCGCTACGACGGTCGCCAGATCGGGTCGAAGCCGCAGGGCGGGCGTGAGCTGCTCCGCCCGTACCTGCGCGGCCAACCTGCCTCGGACGGCGAGGTTGGCGTAGTGCAGCCGGTGATCGAGGGCAGCCAGTCGTTCCGCGAGCCGGTCGGCCCAGCCGCGGTAGCCGGTGGCCTCGTCACCGTCGCCGATCCCCTCGGTCTGGCTGTCACCGAGGGCTACATAGCGCAGGTACATGGTTCCTCGCTTCCGCTGGTCAGCGAGGCGACTCTAGCCGCCGCAACGACGGTTAGCCCGCGAAACGCGGTTTCCGTGGCGTGGGGTGGAGGCGGCGTTTACCCGGTTGACGCGTTAACAACGGTGCTGCTTCCTGATATGAAGGGCGCGGCAGGCCATCGAGGTGGCAGGGAGTCACAGCCGGTGAACGACGATGCGGAAGCCGTGTCCGGCGGCGGTTGCGGCACCGACTCACTTCGCGGCTCGGCGAGTAAGGAAGCTGGGTGAGATGCACGGCAACGACGAAGTGCTGGTCGCTGGGGTCGACTCCTCCACCCAATCGACCAAGGTGATGGTGTGCGACGCGCGCACCGGCGAGGTGGTGCGCACCGGTCGGGCCGAGCACCCCGACGCCACGGAGGTGGATCCTCGCCAGTGGTGGGACGCGTTCGAAGCCGCCAGCGGCGGGTTGCTGGACGGTGTGTCCGCCATCGGCGTGGCCGGGCAGCAACACGGCATGGTGACCGTCGACGAGCGCGGCGACGTCGTGCGACCCGCGTTGCTGTGGAACGACACCCGTTCCGCCAAGGCCGCCGCCGACCTCACCGAGGAACTCGGCGGCGGGCAGGCGTGGGCCGAGGCCGTCGGCTCCGTTCCGGTGGCCAGCTTCACCGTCACGAAGTTGCGTTGGCTCGCCGAGCACGAACCCGAGCTTGCCGATCGCGTGGCGCGGGTCATGCTCCCGCACGATTGGCTGACCTGGCGCCTCGTCGGCGGCGAACCAGTTACCGACCGTGGCGACGCCTCCGGCACCGGCTACTTTTCGCCCGCGAAACGTGCTTACCGCACTGACATCTTGCGCCGCGCCTTCGGTAGTCGTGACCCTCAGCTACCGAAGGTTCTGCAGCCCGCGGAGCCTGCCGGATACACCGGCAACGGCAAGTTGGTGTCGGCGGGCACCGGTGACAACATGGCGGCCGCGTTCGCGCTGGAGGCCGCAGACGGCGACGTCGTGGTGTCACTGGGTACGAGCGGCACGGTGTTCGGTGTCAGCGAGACACCCGCCGCCGACCCCACCGGCATCGTCGCCGGGTTCGCCGACGCCACCGGCCGTTTCCTGCCGCTGGCCTGCACGCTCAACGCCGCACGGGTGCTCACCGCGACCTCCACCATGCTTGGGGTGGACCTCGCCGAGTTCGACAGGCTCGCGTTGAGCGCGCCACCGGGCGCCGACGGACTGACGCTGCTGCCCTACCTCGACGGCGAGCGCACCCCCAACCTGCCCGATGCCGCCGGTTCGCTGTACGGGCTGCGCAGGGCGAACATGACGCCGCGGAACCTGGCGCGTGCCGCTGTCGAAGGCATGTTGTGCGGGCTCGCTGCCGGGCTGGATGCCGTGCGTGCCCACGGCATCACGGTGCGCAGGGTGCTGCTCATCGGGGGCGCCGCGCAGTCGGAGAGCGTTCGTGCCGTCGCGCCGATCGTCTTCGGCGTTCCGGTCGCGGTCCCGCCACCCGCCGAGCATGTGGCGATCGGTGCGGCCCGGCAGGCCGCGTGGGCGCTGGCGGGTACCGACGAGCCACCGCGGTGGCGGGCCGACGCGGTGTTGCGGTTGACCGAACCCACAGCCGAGGACCTCGACGAGGGGGAGCGCATCAGGCGGCGGCACGCCGCTGCGAGAGCACGCGCGCACGATGTCTGAGCGCGCTATGGGAAAATTCCCACATCATGAGCGCAGCGCACCCACCCCGTGCCGAGGTGCTGATCGACTTGTCGGCGGTCAGGCACAACGTCGGCCTGCTCGCCGCGCGCGCGGCCGAGTCCGGTGCCGAGACGATGGCGGTGGTGAAGGCGGACGGGTACGGCCACGGCGCCGCACCGGTAGCCCGTGCGGCGGTTGAGGCCGGTGCGAGTTGGCTCGGCACGGCATCCCTGGCCGAAGCGCTCGACCTGCGCGACGCGGGCATCACGGTGCGGCTGTTGAGCTGGCTCGACACCACCGGCGTCGACTTCACCCCCGGCATCGCGAGCGACATCGAGCTGTCGGTGAGTTCCGTTCAGGAACTCGCGCGGGTGGCCGATGCGGCCGGAAGGGCCGGCCGTACCGCCCGTGTTCACCTGAAGATCGACACCGGCCTTTCCCGCAACGGGTGCCCAGCGTACGCGTGGCCGGACCTGGTGAAGGCCGCGGCGGCCGAACCGGACGTGGACGTCGTCGCGATCTGGTCACACCTGGCCTGTGCAGACGAGCCGGGGCACCCATCCATCGACATGCAGGCGAATCGTTTCGCGACCGCCTATGCCGTTGCCCGCGAGGCAGGGCTGCGGCCGCTGCGACACCTTGCCAACTCGGCGGCCACACTCACCAGGCCCGACCTGCACTTCGACATCGTGCGGCCCGGTATCGCCGTGTACGGACTCAACCCGGTCGCGCAGCCCGAGCAACTACGGCCCGCGATGACCTTCCGTTCGAGCGTCGTCCTCACGAAGCGGATCGAAGCGGGGGAGTCGGTCTCCTACGGACACACTTGGACCGCCCGCAGGGACACCACACTGGCTCTCGTTCCGGTCGGCTACGCCGACGGCGTGCCACGAACCCTCTCCGGCCGGATGAGTGTCTGGCTCTGGGGAAGCCGCAGGCCTGTGGTCGGCAGGGTCTGCATGGACCAGTTGGTGGTCGACTGCGGCGACGACGAACCACCACTGGGTGCAGAGGTTGTGCTGTTCGGAACCGGCGAGGTGGGCGAGCCCACGGCCACCGAGTGGGCAGAAACCATCGGCACGATCGACTACGAGATCGTCACCGGGATGTACCGGCCGAGGGTGAGACGCCGCTTCATTGGGGAGGCCGGGCGGCGATGAGCGCGGAGGGAGTACGTGCCCACGAGTTGACGTTGGACGAACCGGCAGGCCGGGTCTCCACCGTCGCGGCCGACGACGGCGCGCCGTTGGTGGTGGAAGAGATCGATCCACCAAGCGGCAAGCGTGCGGTGGTGACCGTGGTCGGTGTGCACGGCTTCGCTCTGTCGAGGCGGAGTTGGCGGTTCCAGCGGCGCGGCTTCGCTTCATTGCGGTCGCCGAGGGTGCGCCAGATCTATTACGACCACAGAGGACACGGGGAGTCGGCGCCCTCGCAGGCGGACACGAGCACGATCGAACAACTCGCGGACGACCTGCACGCGGTCATCCGTGCCGTGGCTCCAGACGGAGCGCTCGTACTGGCAGGCCACTCCATGGGCGGCATGGTGATCATGGAACTGGCGCAGAAGCAGCCCGAACTGTTCCGCGAACGCGTCCGCGGCGTCGCGCTCATCGCGACTGCCGCGGGCGAGGTTGGCAGCCACGGGCTGGGCAGGTCGCTGCTGTCCAAGTACAACCCCGTCACCCGTGGGGTTGGTGAACTGGCGGGCTGGCAGCCCGGGCTTGTGGAGTTCCTACGTGCGGCGGGCGGTCAGCTCACCAGACACGCGGTGCGCAGGCTTGCGTTCGGCAAGGGTGAGGTCAGTCCGGAACTGGTCGACTTCATGCAGGAGATGCTGCGAGTGTCTTCGGTGCGGCAGTTGGTCGGCTTCGCCGAGACACTCGGCAGTCACAACCGTTATGCCGCGCTCGCGGGGCTGAAGCACGCGCAGGTGCTCGTCGTGGGCGCCGAAGCCGACCGGATCACGCCGTTCGCACACGCCGAGCGCATGGCCGCCGAGCTACCACAGGCGCGGCTCGTGCGGGTCGAGGATGCGGGACATATGGTGCATCTGGAGCGACCGGAACTGGTCAACGATCATCTCCGGCAGCTGGTTCGGTCGTGCTCGGATGCGCGGAGCAAGAGATCGACGCGGAGGATCTTCTGGTGGCGCAGGTGAGTTTCGAGCTACCGTCGCCCGAGGACACGGTCCGGTTCGGACGTTCATTGGGACGACTGCTTCGAGCGGGAGACCTGGTGTTACTCGCGGGACCGCTCGGGGCGGGCAAGACGACGATGACCAGGGGCGTCGCGGAAGGGATGGGGGTCTGCGGCCGCGTCAGCTCGCCGACCTTCGTGCTCGCTCGGGTGCACCCGGCTGGTGATTCGGGCGTACCACTGGTGCATGTGGACGCCTATCGGCTCGGTGGTGACCTTTCCCAACTCGACGACCTCGACCTGGACACCGATCTCGAGCGAGCCGCGATCGTGGTGGAGTGGGGAGAAGGGCTGGCCGAACGCCTCTCGGAGGACTACCTCGTGGTGCGTCTCGGCCGCCGACCTGACGACGTACGGGTCGTCAGCCTCGAACCCCATGGCAACTGGACCGAGCGGGCACCGCAAGCGCGTTTAGCGGGCTGATCGTGGTGGGGCTGCCGTCGGTGAGGCGCGTTTAGCGGGCTGATTGTCGTGCGACCGCCGGCGGCGATGCGCGTTCAGCGGGCTAATTGTCGTCTGCGACTGCCGGTTCGGCCGGCTCCATGACCCTGCCACGGTGAGCACCGCGTGTGCGCTGTTCAGGCATCGAGCGCTCGCTTCATGACCTTGCCCATGTGATTGCGTGGTAGCGCGTCGAGGAAATGCACCGCGCGGGGGCGTTTGTGCGGTGTGAGCAGCCTGGCGACGTGGTCGACCAGTTCCGTCTCCCGCACCGCGCCGTCGCCGCTGGGCACGACCCAGGCAACGATGCGCTCACCGAGGTCGGGGTCAGGCTCACCGGTGACGGCGACCTCGGCGACGCCGGGGTGTTCGAGCAGCGCGTTCTCGATCTCTCCCGCGCCGATCTTGTATCCGCCGCTCTTGATGAGGTCGGTGGCCTTCCGGCCGACGATGCGCACGTAACCGTCGGCATCCCGGGTGGCCATGTCGCCGGTGCGGAACCAGTCGCCGTCGAAGGCCTCGGCTGTCGCGTCGGGTCGGTTCAGGTACCCGGTGAACAGGTTGGGCCCGCGTACCTGGATTTCGCCGACGGTTTGCGTGTCACCGAGTCGCACAGTGTTGCCGTCCTCGTCGATCAGCCGCAGTTCGACATCGCGCAGCGGCGGTCCGACGGTGCCGGCTTTGCGTGGCCCGTCGGCCCGGACGCTGGTGCTCATGAGTGTCTCGGTCATGCCGTAGCGCTCGACGACCTGTTGCCCGGTGGCCTCGGTGATCAGTTGGTGATCGCGCAACGGAAGGGCCGCTGATCCGGACACCAGCAGCCGGGCGCCACGCAGAGCGTTCGCCAGCGCGTGGTCGGTGGCGATCTCGGAAGCGATGCGGTGATACATCGTCGGAACACCGAACATCATGGTGGCCTCGCCTGCGAGCTCGGTGGCGATCCGCTGGGTGGAGAACCGGCCGATGTGGTGCACGCTGCCCCCGCGGCGAAGCGGGCCGAGGATGCCGAGGATCAAGCCGTGTACGTGGAACAACGGCAGCGCGTGCACCAGCACGTCGTCGGCCGTCCACTGCCACGCGTCTTCGAGGGCGTCGAGCGTGCTCGCGATGGCCCTGCGCGGCAGCACGACTCCCTTTGGTGGACCGGTCGTGCCCGACGTGTACACGATCAGTGCGGGGGTCTCGTCGTCGAGCTCCGCGGGCACCTCACTCGTGCAGCCCTCGAAGCTGACGTCTTCGCGGGTGACGCCGTGCATTCCCGAAGGCAGGTCGGCACCCGGTGGTGTCAGCACCAGGGCGGGGGCACTGTCGGACACGATGTGCGCCAGTTCCCGCTCGCCCGCTTTCGGATTGATCGGCACGGCAGGCACGCCGGCGAGCAGCGCGGCCACGGTCGCCACGCTGGTCTCCAGGCTCGGGGTGGCCCAGATGGCGACCCGTGGTCGCTCGTGGTCCAACCGGCGCAGCCGGTGCGCCAGTGCACCCGCTACGCGGGCGAGATCGGCGTAGGTAAGTGTCCTGTCACCGAAGCGCAGCGCTTCCTTGGCGTTCGCCGCCTGCACGGCGGGAAAGAGCACGGTCACCGGTCTCCTCGTCCTTCGGTCGTTCTCAGGAGCCGCCAGTGTTCGGCACGATCCCGCGCCACGACCGGGGCCACGGCGACCATGATGCCCGCCCGCCGAGGCGGCCTCCCGCACGCCCGCCGCACCGGCCGAACCGCGTTTAGCGGGCTAACGGTGGTCGGGACCCGCAACCGACCTGGGGCTCGCATCGCTTAGCGTATGCAAGTACCACGATTAGCCCGCTAACCGTGGTCGCGGTCACGGCGGGTGCTCGGCGTTCGTTCACCGGTCGGTCGTAGGCTCGAAGGGTGCTCGTACTCGCCATCGACACTGCGACGTCCGCGGTCACCGCAGGTGTCGTCGACGTGCGCTCCGACAGACTCGACGCGCTTGCCGAGCGGGTCACGGTCGATGCTCGAGCCCACGGCGAGTTGCTCACCCCGCATGTCATGGACGCCCTCCACGAGGCGGGGGCGAGGCTCGACCACCTTGACGCCATCGTGTGCGGGGTGGGTCCCGGACCGTACACCGGACTTCGCGCGGGCATGGTCACCGCCGCCGCCCTGTCGCACGCTCTGGACATCCCCGCCCATCCGGTCTGCAGCCTCGACGCCATCGCCGCGGCGGTGGACGCCGATGGACCCTTCCTCGTCATCACAGATGCGCGGCGCCGCGAGGTCTACTGGGCGGCCTACGACCGGGCGGGCACCCGTACCGACGGTCCGAACGTCGACCGGCCCGCCGATCTCGACACATCGTTCACCGAACGCGTCGAACACGCTCACCCCAGCCCACGTGGCCTGGTCAGGGCAGCGGGCGAAGCGCTGTTCAGCGGTGAACCGGCCGCACCGTTGACCCCCCTCTACCTGCGCAGGCCGGACGTCGCGCAGCCGGGCGCGCGAAAGCGGGTGACCGTGCCGTGAGGCTCGAGCCGCTGCGCGGCAAGCACATCCGCCGCTGTGTCGAGTTGGAACGGATCCTGTTCGCCGGTGACTCACCGTGGAGCGCGAGCGGCTTCCACGCAGAACTGCAGGCGGGTGGCTACTACCTGGCCGCACTCACCGATGATGACCAACTGGCCGGATATGCGGGCCTTGCGGTGGCGGGCACACCGGGGGACTGGGAGGCCGGCGTGCATACCATCGGCGTGCATCCCGACTTCCAGGGGCAGGGCATCGGAACCATGCTGTTGCGTGCGCTGCTGGAGAGAGCCGATCAGCTGAAGGCGCCGGTGACCCTCGAGGTTCGCACCGACAACGAGCCGGCCATCAGGCTCTACGAGCGACACGGCTTCAGCCGGATCGGCCTGCGCAAACGCTACTACCAGCCCTCGGGCGCCGACGCCTACACGATGTTGCGGCAGGCCGGTGGCACACAGGAGGTGGCAGGCTGATGCCATCGATCATCATGGGAGTCGAGACTTCCTGCGACGAGACCGGTGTCGGTCTCGTGCGGCTGCACGACGACGGCACTGTGGAACTGCTGGCCGACGAGGTGGCCTCCAGCGTGGAGGAGCACGCCCGCTTCGGTGGTGTCGTCCCGGAGGTGGCGAGCAGGGCTCACCTCGAGGCGATGGCGCCGACCGTTCGTCGCGCTTTCGAAAGCGCCGGCCTGGAACTGTCCGACGTGGACGCGGTCGCGGTTACGGTCGGGCCGGGCCTGGCCGGCGCGCTCCTCGTCGGCGTGGCGGCGGCCAAGGCATACGCGGCTGCGCTCGACGTGCCGCTGTACGGCGTCAACCACCTCGCGGGCCACATCGCTGTCGACACGCTGGAGCACGGGCCACTGCCTTCGCCGTGCCTGGCGTTGCTGGTCTCGGGCGGCCATACCCAGCTGCTCCGGGTCGACCACATCGCGTCGAAGATCACCGAGATCGGCTCCACCGTTGACGACGCGGCAGGCGAGGCGTACGACAAGGTCGCCAGGCTTCTCGGGCTGCCCTATCCCGGCGGCCCACCCATCGACAAGGCGGCCAAGAGCGGTGACGCGCAGGCGATCGCGTTCCCGCGCGGCATGACAGGCCCCCGCGACGCGAAGTTCGACTTCTCCTTCTCCGGGTTGAAGACGGCGGTGGCGCGGTGGGTGGAGGCCACGGAGTCACGTGGCGAGCAGGTGCCGGTCGCCGACGTGGCCGCTTCCTTCCAAGAGGCGGTCGCGGATGTGCTCACGGCGAAAGCCGTGCGGGCCGCGACCGAGTCCGGCATCGGGACCCTCGTCATCTCCGGCGGGGTGGCCGCGAACTCCCGCCTTTCGGCGCTGGCCAGGCAGCGGTGTGCCGAGGCGGGGATCGAACTTCGCGTACCCCGGCCTCGGTTGTGCACCGACAACGGGGCGATGATCGCGGCGCTCGGTGCGCACGTGGTAGCGGCTGGTTGCGCACCGAGCGCCATGGACCTCTCAGCCAATCCGGCGTTGCCGGTCAGCACCGTGTCCCTGTGATCAGCCGGGCTGCACCTGCGAAAGCCCGGGGTGACGGTCGGCGATCACGAAGGAGGCCCGGGTACGCACCGGCGAGCCCGGCTCGGTGACTCGCTCCACCACTCGGAAATCCGCGCGCATCTCCTCGCGGGTGATGCGCGTGCGCACGTAGCCGCGCTGCGCGTTGCGGAACTTGATGTGCGGGTTGCGGCGCAGGTTGGGGTCGTCGGCCGGGTCGGAGTCGGCGCCGTTGCCTCCCGAGGTGATGGAACTGGTCACCAGTTCGCTGCCGACCACCCTGCTGTCCGGGTCGGCGTAGTTCTCCTTCAACTCGTTCGCCCAGTGGGTGTGCACGTCGCCGGTGAGGACCACGGGGTTGCGCACGCCCGCCTCCAACCACCCTTCGGCGATGCGCTCCTGGGAACCCTTGTAGCCGTCCCAGGCGTCCATGCTGTTGGCGCCGGAGCCGCTGACCCTGCGTGCGAAGAACACCTGCTGGCCGAGCACGTCCCAGCGAGCGCGCGAGCGGCGGAACTGCTCGAGCAGCCAGGCCTCCTGGTCGGCGCCCGTGATCGTCCTGGCGGGATCGGCGGAGTCCTCGCAGACCTTCCAGCCGTCGCCGCATGCCTGGTCGTCGCGGTACTGCCTGGTGTCGAGCATGTGGAAGTTGGCCAGCGAGCCCCAGGCGATCGATCGGTAGAGCCGGATGTGGGAGCCCTGCGGCATGTTGCGGCGGCGCAGCGGCATGTTCTCGTAGTACGCCCGGAAGGCGTTCGCCCTGCGCTGTAGGAAGTTGGGCTGCGGAATCTCCGGCTTCTCGTGAATGTCACCCGCCCAGTTGTTGTCGACCTCGTGGTCGTCGGGCACGACCAGCCACGGGGCGACGGCGTGCGCTGCCTGCAGGTCGGCGTCGGTCCGGTACTGCGCGTGGCGCTGCCGGTAGTTGGCCAGCGTCTCGGTCTCAGGTCCCGCGTGGTCGCGGACGTTGCCGTCGGGGGAGATGTAGACCTGCGGCCGGTACTCGTAGATGTAGTCGCCGAGGTGCAGCACCAGGTCCGGCTCGTCGGCGGCGAGGTGCCGGTAGGCGGTGAAGTAGCCGTGCTCGTACTGCGAGCAGGACGCGAAGCTCATCGTGAGCCCGGAGCCGAGAACCCCGATCGGCGGTGCGGTGCGGGTGCGGCCGGGCCGGGAGACGTGGCGGCCGTAGCGGAACCGGTAGAAGTACTCGCGCCCGGGTGCCAGGCCCGCGACCTCGGCGTGCACCGAGAAGCCTGCGTCGGGACCGGTGCGCTCCTGGCCGCGGCGCACGATGTGCCGGAACCGCTCGTCACGCGCGATCTCCCAGTCGACCTCGACGGTGCGCGATCCCATGCCACCGAGTCCGTCCTCGGCCAGCGGGTCGCGGGCGAGGCGGGTCCACAGCACCACGCTGTGGTTGTCCGGCTCGCCGGATGCGACGCCGAGGGTGAAGGGGTCGCCGTCGCGGGTGCCGGGACGGACTGGGGACGGTGCGGCTGCTGCCACGGTGCTCGGCAGGGTCGTGGCGAGCACCGCGGCCCCGACCGCGGCCCCTCCTACGAGTACATGACGGCGTGTTGAAGTGAAAGACTGATTGTCACCTGATGCGGGCACGGGTTGACTCCCAACGTGCTGTCTACCAGCCAGAACCAGCACAGCCTGCATTGGCAGGGTGACAGCTGTTGCCCTTGCGAGTGAGCAGTCGATGAACGTTGAGTAGGTGCGAATCGCCCGATCTCGGCCCTGGTTGCGCGGCTAGCACTCGAGTCAGTAGAGTGCTAATCGCACGGCACCGCACACGCCCCGGCACCCGCGACGGCGGGGTGGTAGGAGCCGTACCCAACTAGGTACCTGCCAACGCTTTCGACGGACCCGTGGAGGTCAATCCGGTGAGCGTGAACATCAAGCCGCTCGAGGACAAGATCGTTGTCCAGACGAGTGAGGCCGAGGAGACGACGGCGTCCGGCCTCGTCATCCCCGACACCGCGAAGGAAAAGCCCCAGGAGGGCAAGGTCCTGGCCGTCGGCCCGGGCCGCATCGACGACAAGGGCAACCGCGTCCCGATGGACGTCAAGGAAGGCGACGTCGTCATCTACTCCAAGTACGGCGGCACCGAGGTCAAGTACAACGGTGAGGACTACTTGATCCTGTCCGCCCGCGATGTGCTGGCCGTCATCAACTGACGACCTGCGTACGCGATAACGCCCCGGGCCCCGCGCAAGCCGGGGGCCGGGGCGTTTCGCGTGTACGGAGAGAGGGTTCGCAATGCCAAAGCAGATCAACTTCGACGAGGACGCTCGTAGAGCGCTCGAACGCGGCGTCGACAAGCTCGCCGACGCTGTCAAGGTGACCCTCGGGCCACGCGGTAGGCACGTCGTGCTGGACAAGAAGTTCGGTGGCCCCACGATCACGCTCGACGGCGTCACGGTCGCGCGTGAGATCGAGCTGGACGACCCGTTCGAGAACCTCGGTGCGCAACTGGCGAAGAACGTCGCGACGAAGACGAACGACGTCGCGGGGGACGGCACCACAACGGCGACCGTGCTCGCACAGGCGCTGGTGTCCGTCGGCCTGCGCAACGTTGCCGCAGGCGCCAACCCGACCGCGCTCGGCAAGGGCATCGAAGCCGCGGCCGACAAGATCATCGAGGTGCTCAAGGACAGGGCGACGCCGGTCAAGGGCCGCGACAACATCGCCCAGGTGGGCACCGTCACCTCGCGCGACGCCAACATCGGCGCGTTGCTGGGTGAGGCCGTGGAGAAGGTCGGTGAGGATGGTGTGATCACCGTGGAGGAGTCCTCCACGCTGGCCACCGAACTGTCCATCACCGAGGGCGTGCAGTTCGACAAGGGCTTCATCTCGGCGCACTTCGCGACCAACGCGGAGGAGCAGCGGGCGATCCTCGAGGACGCCTACGTGCTGCTGCACCGGGAGAAGATCTCGGCGCTGGCCGACCTGCTCCCGCTGCTGGAGAAGGTGGCGGAGGCCAAGAAGCCGTTGCTGATCATCGCCGAGGACGTCGAGGGTGAGGCGCTGTCGACTCTGGTGGTCAATGCGCTGCGCAAGACGATCACCGCGGTGGCGGTCAAGGCACCGTTCTTCGGTGACCGCCGCAAGGCGTTCCTCGACGACCTCGCCGTCGTCACCGGCGCAGAGGTCATCTCCGGCGAGGTGGGCCTGAAGCTTTCCGAGGTGGGGATCGACGTGCTGGGCAAGGCCAGGCGCATCGAGGTCACCAAGGACACCACCACCATCGTGGACGGTGCGGGCACCAAGGCCGACATCGACGCGCGTATCGCCCAGATCCGCAAGGAGATCGAGACCACCGACTCCGACTGGGACAGGGAGAAGCTGCAGGAGCGCCTTGCCAAGCTCGGTGGCGGGGTCGCGGTCATCAAGGTCGGTGCGGCCACCGAGACCGAACTCAACGAGCGCAAGCACCGTATCGAGGACGCCGTGGCCTCCACCAAGGCAGCCGTCGAGGAGGGCATCGTGCCCGGCGGCGGTTCCGCACTGGTGCACGCGGCCAAGGAACTGGAGAGCGGGCTCGGCCTCAGCGGCGACGAGGCGACCGGCGTGAAGATCGTCCGTGAGGCGCTGGTCGCGCCGTTGCGGTGGATCGCCAACAACGCGGGCTACGAGGGCCCCGTCATCGTGTCGAAGGTCCAGGAGCAGAGCTGGGGGCAGGGCTTCAACGCCGCCACCGGTGAGCTCACCGACCTGCTCGCGGCGGGCATCGTGGACCCGGTGAAGGTGACGCGCTCCGCCGTCGCCAACGCCGCTTCCATCGCTCGGCTCGTGCTCACCACGGAGAGTTCCGTTGTGGACAAGCCGGAAGAGGAAGAGGACAACGGGCACGGGCACGGCCACTCCCACTGAGTGTCGGCCGCGCGACAGCCACCACAACGGGGCGGCACCCGCCGAGCGGGTGCCGCCCCGTCCGTTTCGGCCCTGGTTCGCCGAGCGCGTTTCGCGGGCTAACTGCGGTTCGGGACGCGCGCGAGCACGCAAATGCAAAACGGAGGGCATCCCCCCACGGGTGCCCTCCGTTTTGGCGGATACGACTAGTTGCCTGTCAGGGTCAACGTGCGCTTCTGCGATCTGATGATTGTCTCCCGTTCCGATTCCGAAAGGCCGCCCCAGATGCCGTACGGCTCGTGCACCGCGAGCGCGTGTTCCCGGCAAATCCGCAGCACAGGGCAGGTATGGCAGATCGCCTTGGCCCGTGCCTCCCGCCTTGCTCTCGCCGGCCCCCTTTCCCCGTCAGGGTGAAAGAAAGAACCGCTGTCCATCCCCCTGCATGCCCCCTCCAGTTGCCAGTCCCAAACATCCGCGTTCGGGCCAGGGAGTCTGCGCGTGTCTGCCATCGTTGACCGCCTCCGATATCCGGCCCCACGCGGCCGGATTCATGCAGTTGTACCTGTGCGACTACTCCATTTGGTGCAACGGCCGTAACGCTAGAAGTGCGAGAACTGTTGTTCAAGGGCTTGGGATCAATTCAGCCGTTAGTGGTCTCACCCAACCGTGTGAGGTCCAATAGCAGAACGAAGCCCTTTTTGATCTTCGTTTTCGGCTGCGGATATTGATCTACGTGGGAATAGCGTGCCCTTGTTCCATGCTCACGCACCGCGCATCCGAGGCCCACGCCCTTCACCCGGTCGTACTCGGCGACGATGGATCCGTGCCTTTGAGCGAACCCGCGTTGCGCCGCGCCGCGTTCGGCGACGCGCCCGCGATCACCGACCGAGCGTTGGCCGCCGCCACGACGCCGCGATCGCAGTGGTTGGCGGCCGTGTTGCTGGGCGCGCGCGGTCGATATGCGGCCGCCGCGGCGCTGGTGCGGCCGCTCA